>JBBQDF010000536.1:0-2207 GCA_038319475.1 Thermoanaerobaculia bacterium | reverse complement strand
ATGCCCTCAAATTACCTCGCCGAGGTGGGAGGCGGCATTGGCTCGGCTCACGGGAGCTCACGACGGGCGTTGACCTTAGATCGGTAACGTGGAGAGAAGGTGGGGTTTAAGCTGGTCGGGACGCCGGGATTCGAACCCGGGACCCCCTGAACCCCATTCAGGTACGCTACCAGACTGCGCCACGTCCCGACCGGAGAGGGCATTTGAGCAGGGTTGCTCCGGCGAGTCAATCGAAGCGGGCGAAAGCCCCGCCCTCAGTGTGAGCGGCGCGGGTTGTCGAGGAGCCTCGCGATCTCCTTGAGCTCCTTCAAGACGCGCTTTCTGTCCGGGAACTCGGGCGGGGTCGCCTCTTTGCGCCCGGGCGCCGCCGAAGGTTTCCCGGCGCGCGCGAGTGGTTCGTCCAGAAACACCGCATCGGGAGATTCCATGGCCGCGGCGACGGGAGGAGGAGCGGAAGGCTTCTTCTGTTGCGGGCGCGGCAAGGTCGATTTGCCGCTCTCGTCGAAGCGCCCCTCGGCGATCTCCGCCTCGAGCCGCTTCTTCGCGCCGGCTACCGTGAACCCCTCGTCGTAGAGGAGCTCGCGGATCCGGCCGATGATGCGAACGTCGCGGCCCGTATAGAGGCGGGCGGCACCCTTGTCCTTGCCTTCCGAAAGCGCCGGAAACTCCGTCTCCCAGTAGCGCAGCACGTAGGGCGCCACCTCGGCGATCTTGCAGGCCTCCGCCGGCTTGTAGACGTCCGGCTCGCTCTTCATTGACCGACATCTTAACGACTTCTCAGACGTGAGGCAGGGGTTTTCGCGCGGAAGCGCCAGCTCGCCGCTTTGCCCGTTTTCCGGACCCCCGGCTCCTGGCGAGTCGCGGAAGGGGGGATCCGCTACTTCTCTTCTCTCGAACGGCCCCGCACCGAAATGCGAATGGGAGAGCCGGTGAAGTCGCCGAGCTCCCGCACGAGGTTCTCGACGCGCCGCGTCTCGGAGAAATGCAGCGCCTCGGCGCGGCTGGCGACGAGGGTGAACGTGGGCGGCGCGACTCCCGTCTGGGCCACGTAATAGATCTTGATGCGCTTTCCCGACGCGGTGCGCGGAGACTTGTCGCGAAGCGCCCGCCCGAGGATGCGGTTCAGCTCGCCGGTCGGGATGCGCCGGTAGCGGTTTTCCGCGACGACCGCCGCCGCGTCGAGGAGCTTCGCGATCCCGCGTCCGGTTTTAGCAGAGGTCAAGACCAGCGGCGCCCATCGGACGAACGGAATCTCGTCCTCGAGCGCGGCGGCAAACTTCTTCGCCTCGCCCTCGTCTCCTCGGGCGATATCCCACTTGTTCCCCACGAGCACGAGCCCGCGGCCGGCGTCGTTGACGTAGGAGGCGACTTTCGCGTCCTGTGACGCCGCTCCCGACGCCGCATCCACGATCAGGGCGGCGACGTCGCACTCTTCGATTCGCTTGCGGGCCTGGACCACGGAAAGCACCTCCGGGCCGCGCTCCGTCTTTCCTTTCCGGCGGATCCCCGCGGTATCCACGAGCCGGAATCGGGCTTCTCCCCGGACGAGCCGCGCGTCGACTGAGTCACGGGTCGTCCCGGCGATCTCCGAAACGATCAGCCGCTCTTCGCCGAGCAGCGCGTTGACGAGCGAAGACTTGCCGACGTTCGGGCGTCCGATCATCGCGAGCGCGATCTCCCGCGGCTTCGCGGGCTCGGGCGCCTGCTCCCCTTCGGGAAGGGGCGGCAGACGCAGGCCGATCGCGTCCAGGATCTCCTCGACTCCAATTCCGTGCTCGGCAGAGACTCCGAAGACCTCGTTGAATCCGAGCTCCCACGCTTCGACCTCGCCCTCGCTGCCTTCGCGGCGGTCGATCTTGTTCGCGGCCACGACCGTCTCGACTCCGGCCTGGCGCGCGATGCGGGCGGCGGCCCGGTCGCCGGGAAGGATTCCCGCGGAAGCGTCGATCGTTAAGAGAACGAGGTCGGCGTTGCGGATCGCCGCGGCGGCGCGGTCACGGACCTCCCGCGGAATGTGCTCCTTGCCCTCGGGATCGTAGCCTCCCGTGTCGACCAGCCGGAACTTGCGCCCGTCGGGAAGCTCCGCCTCCTCTTCGAGCACGTCGCGCGTCATTCCCGGCAGGTCGTGGACGATCGAACGCCGGCGGCGGATCAGGCGGTTGAAGAGAGCGGACTTCCCGACGTTCGGCCGGCCGGCGACGACGACC
>JBBQDF010000535.1:0-2207 GCA_038319475.1 Thermoanaerobaculia bacterium | reverse complement strand
CATCCCGTCGTTCCAGTCGCCCGTGCCCATGAGCGGGAGGCCGTGCTCTCCCGCCGCGAGGCTCTCGTCCAGGGCCCGCGCGCAATGCTCGTAGAGCGACGCGTCCTCCGACGAGATCTCCGGCGCAAAGAACCGCTCGGCTTCTCCGGGGGCAAGCGGCGCACCCTTTACGAAGGGAAGGCGTTCGTCCAGGATCGCCCGATCCTCCGTCACATCGAGGTAATGAACCACGCTGTACGGCAGCCAGATCCGATCGTCGGAAATGCGCGTGCGAACACCCTTTCCGGACGGGACGTGCCACCAGTGCTGGACATCTCCCTCGGGAAACTGCCTCGCCGCGGAGCGAAGGATCTGCTCGCGCGTCAGGTCTCGTCGCGAGACCGTCAACGCCAGGACATCCTGGAGCTGGTCCCGGAAGCCGAACGCGCCGCCCGCCTGGTAGAACGCGGACCGGCCCCACACCCGGCAGGCGAGAGTCTGATAGAGCAGCCAGCGGTTCAACATGAGGTCCATCGAGCGGTCCGGGGTCGACACCCGGAGAGCGCCGAGGACGTCGTCCCACTGCCGCTGGACGCTGGCGAAGGCGGTGTCGATGTCTTCGGAGCGAAAACGCGCAACGAGCGATCGCACGGCCGCGGGATCCTGGGCGTACCCGAGGAGAAAAACGACGGTGCGCTTCTCTCCCGGGGCGAGCCGGATCTTCGTCTGGAGGGCCGCGCAGGGATCGAACCCCGCGCCGACGTGCCCGGATAACCGAGCGCCGCGGGCGAGCCCGGCCGCGGTGTCGAGGCGTCCATTCCGGCCGAGGAACTCCGTTCGGTCCGTCGTCCATGCGGAGACCGCCGCGCCCAGGTCCGCAAACGCGAGACCCTGGAAATCCTCGTTCCAGACGTTTCGCGCCAGAAGCGTTCCCGTCTCGCCGTCGCGCTCCGTGACGATGTAGGGCGCCATGGCGCTGCGGGAGTTTCCGAGCGTCCACTCCGCATACGCGTTCACCGAGAGGAGGCGGGGGTCTGTAGACCGGTTTTCCAGAGTCAGCCGGGAAATCTTGACGCTTTCATCGATGGGCACGAACTGGAGAAGCTCGAGCCGCAGTCCCGTCACTTCGTGCTCGAAGCGGCTGTATCCCTGTCCGTGCCGGGCCACGTAGGGCGCGTCGTCCCGCACGGGCAGAGCCGTGACACCGAAGATTTCGCCCGTCTCCTCGTCGCGCACGAGCATCGCTTCACC
Source organism: Thermoanaerobaculia bacterium (assembly GCA_038319475.1). Classification (GTDB taxonomy): domain Bacteria; phylum Acidobacteriota; class Thermoanaerobaculia; order UBA5066; family Gp7-AA6; genus JALYUA01. Next base: position 977 of record JBBQDF010000535.1, on the reverse strand, counting down.
GGGAGGGTCGCTGACGGGGTCGTTCGACCAGGGCGTGAGCTGGTTCTCGCGGCTGTTGCCGGCCCAGGTGTAACCGCTTCCCGAATCGGAGACCAGGAAGCCGAAATTCGGATTCGCGACGACGTTGATCCATGGCGCGGGAGTCCACTGCCGCTCTCCCAGGATCGTGACGTATTCGCGGCCGTCCTGATCGAAACCGCCCAGGCCGTTGAAGAATTCGAACCCCTGTTGCGAGGGAGGCGTCTCCGCCGCGACCCTTCTCAAGGGGACCGCTCGCGGCGCCGGCGGAGGCGGAGTCGGTCGCAGCAAACGCACGATCTGCTCGGAAAGACTTCCGTGGCGGGAAAGGAGAACGACGCGCGCGGCCGTCAAAAGCAGATCCCGGTCCTCGTCGGTCAGGCGGTCGCCTCGGAGGACGAATATTCCACCGGAGTCTGCGGCCTCTCCAGCTAAGCGCTGACGCATCCGGACGAGCGCGTCGATCGCGCCCTGAAGATCATCGCCATACGACGTTCCCTGCTCGTTGATGATCGCCAGATCGACGACGAGGCGCTTCAATCGAAAATATTCGTGGGCGCGGAGGAGCTGGCGGACAATGTCCTGGTCGTCCTCGCTGTCGATCCGCAGCAGGACGATGGGATGGTCTCCGGAGATGCCGTGGCGCCAGAGGCCCGATTTCCCCTTCCGGTTCCGCGCGAGCACTTCCGCGGAGCCTCGCAGGCTGGGGTCGAAGTACACCAGACGGGTTGCAAGCCTCTGGAACAGGTGCGCTTCGTCCGGGGTGATCGAGAGATGGCGCAGCTGAATCTGCGCCTGGGTCCAGGCGAGCATCGTGGTCCGATCGAAGGCGGCCCCCTCCCGGTATTTGTCCACGAGGCCGATCGCTTCCTCGCGGCTGTCGGCCGCGATGGTGACGAACTGAATGCGCGCGGTTTCGCCGGGACGGATGAGGACGCGGCGCCGAAGAGAGAACACGG
>JBBQDF010000534.1:0-2208 GCA_038319475.1 Thermoanaerobaculia bacterium | reverse complement strand
CTGCTCGACATGGTGCGGTACCACAAGTTTCTGGTCGCGGGCTACTGGGTGCCCGAGTACGGATCCGGCGACAACCCGGAACAGTTTCCGTTTCTGTATGCGTATTCGCCTTATCACCACGTGAAGCCGGGCACGAACTATCCCGCCGTGCTCTTCATCACCGGCGATTCGGACACGCGCGTCTCTCCGCTCCACGCCCGGAAGATGACGGCGCTCCTGCAGGCGTCGGGCGCCACGCGGCCGGTCCTTCTCCACTACGACACCAAGGCGGGCCACTCGAGGGCCTCGACACCGATCTCGAAACAGATCGACGACCTCGTCGACGAGCTCTCGTTTCTGTTTGCGCAAACGAGTGCGACTCCATCCATTCGGAAGGCGTCGTGATCGCGGGCTGACGGTCCCTCGATCGCAAACGCCTTTTCATTCTTCGCGCGACGAAAACGATCATCGTTCTTCTCGGTCTGATCGCGCCGCTCTTAAAAGGCGCCCTGGCGCAGCACCCGCCGTCGCCGGACGGGCCCGTGCAACGGCCGCAGAAAGTCGCCGCACCGCTCGGCCCGGGAGCGGCTCCGGCGTGCACCCCCCGTCCCCGATGTCGGGGGAACGCTTTGCGCCGGGACCGCGGCCGAGCCCGGCGAAGTGGTTCCGGGGACGCGATTCCTCCCGCCACGGACGCCGGTGGCGCGTCGCGCCAGGTCCTCACCGACTCCGGCCCCCTCCCGGGAACGAGGGTCCCGCAGGGCAACGCCCACGGCGGTTCCGCGGGCGGCGCGAACACCCGTTCGCTGAATCGCACTCTCCCCCTTTCCGCGTTCCTGTAACCTGAAGTCAGAGGGACGCCATGCGACATCTTTCTGCGGGTTTGTGTCTCGTTTTTTTCGCGGCGGGGGTTTTAGCCCAGCACTCTCCCGCGCCGGAAGGTCCGGCCGAAGGCCCCCAGAAAGCGAATCCGGGCTCCGGGACCGCTCCCGGAGTGCATCCACCCTCGCCGATGTCCGGAGGCCGCTTCGCTCCCGGGCCGCCGCCTCCCCCTCCGGGCGCCACGGAGGCTGTGCCCGCCGGGAAAGTCACCACGACCGAATCGATCTCGGTCCCGACACCCGTTCCGACCGTCGTACCGGCAATCTCGGCTCCCCCGACGCGCGTGGCGACGCCCGCTCGCCGAAAAGGCAGGGCAAGGACGCGGCGAACCCCCGCCCCGACGAAGACGGTGTCGTGACGCGTTGAGCGATGAGCGTTCAGCGTAGTTTTTTGAGGCTCTCAGCGCCTCAGCCCTGACGCCTCACCCCGGACGGCCCCCCCGGTTCCGTGAGCCGCCCGCGCGTGCCACTAAACTCCCGGCGTGAAGATCCTGTTTTTGGCGGCGGAGGCGGCGCCGCTGGTCAAGGTGGGCGGGCTCGGAGACGTCGCCGGGTCTCTCCCGGCGGCACTGCGGGATGCGGGGCACGACGTCCGTGTGGTGCTGCCGGGATATGGAGCGATCGACTGGGCGCGCTGGCGTCCGAAGTACGTTTCGACCGTCGCGGTGCACCGGGGCGGGGGCGACTTCGCCGCGCACGCCTTTGAAACGAACGTCGCGGGCGTCCCCTTCTGGCTGATCACTGGCGTTCCGATCCCGAAGGACCGCAGCATCTACGGATCCGGGATCGAAGAGGACGCCCCGAAGTTCGTCTTTTTCTCGCTCGCCGCGCTCTGGACGGCGCAGGCGAACGGATTCCGGCCCGACGTCGTGCACGCGCACGACTTCCATACCGGCGCCGCCGTGTGGTGGCTCGCCACCGAGGGTCGCGACAACGAATTCTTCGCGCCGGTCGCTTCGGTCCTGACGGTCCACAATCTTCCCTACGCCGGTCAGGGCGCCGGGCGCGCGCTCGGCGAATACCGGCTTCAGACGGCGGGCGCCATCTCGATTCTCCCGGAACCTTTCCGGGACTCGCTTCTGGGGCTCGGGCTGCTCGGAGCCGACGAAATATCGACGGTCTCACCCACGTACGCCCGGGAGATTCAGTCGCCCGAGCACGGCCGCGGGCTCGACGGACTGCTGCGCGCGCGGGCGGACCGGGTGACCGGGATCTTGAACGGGATCGACACCGGCGCCTGGAACCCGGCGACGGACGATGCGCTGTCGGAGCGCTACGACGCCGCCACTCTCGACCGCCGGGCCGTGAACAAAGAAGCGCTTCAACGCGAGGCGGAGCTGACCGCGGA
>JBBQDF010000533.1:0-2210 GCA_038319475.1 Thermoanaerobaculia bacterium | reverse complement strand
GGAGCTCTTCGGGCGCGAGCCCAACCGCGAGATCAATCCGGACGAAGTGGTCGCGATCGGCGCGGCGATACAGGGCGGCGTGTTGAAGGGCGAGATCAAGGACGTGGTTCTCCTGGACGTCACCCCGCTGTCCCTCGGGATCGAGATGCACGGCGGCGTCTTCGAGAAGCTGATCGAGCGCAACTCCACGATCCCGACGAAGAACACGAAGGTGTTCACGACCGTCGCCGACAACCAGGGCGTCGTAGAAATCCACGTCCTGCAGGGCGAGCGCGAGGTCGCTCGTGAGAATAAGTCGCTCGGCCGGTTCGAGCTCGTCGGCATCCCCGCTTCCCCCCGCGGCGTTCCGCAGATCGAGGTGACGTTCGCGATCGACTCGAACGGCATCGTGAACGTCTCGGCGAAGGACCTGGCGACCGGCAAGGCGCAGGGAATCCAGATCAACCCCGCGGGCGGCCTCTCGCAGAACGAGATCGACAAGATCATCAAGGAGGCCTCCGCGTTCGCCGAGGCCGACCACGAGCGCCGCGAGATCGCACAGGTGCGCAGCCGCCTGGACGGAATGCTCGCCTCGAACGAACGGGTGCTTTCCGAGTTCGGCGCCGCGCTGGCAGCCGACGAAAGAGAGCGCATCGAGGAGACCCTGAAGCGCTCGCGCGAAATCTCCTCGGGCGACTCGCGCGATGCTCTAAACGAGGCCATTTTCGACATGCAGGGCGTCTCGAAGGTGCTCACACGCGTGATGCTGCAGCGGGCCGGCCCCGGCGGTGCGGCCGCGGCGAAGGTGTGAGGCCGGGTTCAGCGTTGAGCGTCCGGAAAAACAAACCCGCAAACGGGCAGAATCGCGCTACCTCCCCTGTTCTGGCGGGGTGGTCGCGCAATCTGAACCAGACGCTAAACGGACGCTGAACGCTGAACCCTCGCTCTCCATGCCCAAACGCGATTACTACGAAATCCTCGGCGTCGAACGGCAGGCGGATGCTGCCCAGCTGAAGTCTGCCTATCGCAAGCTGGCGCTCCAGCACCATCCGGATCGCAATCCGAACGATCCCGCGGCCTCGGAGAACTTCAAGGAAGCTTCGGAAGCCTACGCCGTGCTCTCCGACCCCGACAAGCGGGCCCGTTACGACCGCTTCGGTCACCAGGGGGTGGGCTCTTCTTCGGGCGGCGGATTCGGGTTCGACCCTTCGAGCTTCGACCTCTCGGACCTCTTCGGCGAGCTCTTCGGCGGCATGGGCGGGGCCGGGAGCGCAGGACCGATCCAGGGCAGCGACCTGATGTATCGGATGGAGATTTCGTTTTCGGACGCCGCGTTCGGAGTGGAAGCGCCCCTCGTGCTCGCCCGGCTCGAGCGGTGCTCGACCTGCGAGGGCTCGGGCGCCGAAAAAGGGACGAAGCCGAAGACCTGTGCTGTCTGCCGCGGAGCCGGCCGTCAGCGGTTCTCTCAGGGTTTCTTGACCGTCACGCGGCCGTGCGGAAACTGCCGCGGTGAAGGCAAGATCATCGAAAAGCCGTGCACGGATTGTCGCGGAGAGGGGCGGCGCCGGGAGAGCAGGGACCTCAAGATCAAGATTCCCGCGGGGGTTGAAACCGGCAGCCGGCTGCGGCTGGCCGGCGAAGGGGACGCGGGGGGAAACGGCGGACCCCGCGGCGACCTCTACGTCGTGCTCACCGTCGCGGAAAACGACGTCTTTGCCCGCGAAGGCGACGATGTCGTCCTGTCCCTCGAAGTCCCTTTTCCCACTCTCGTTTTAGGCGGCGAGATGACCGTTCCGACGCTCGAAGCGCCCGAGAGAATCTCCATTCCCGCCGGCGCCCGGGTCGGGTCCGAGATCCGGCTGCGCGGGAAGGGCTTCGGCCGGCTCGGCCAGCGCGGGCGCGGCGATCTCGTGGTCCGGGCCTCCGTGCTCGTTCCGGAATCCCCGTCGCACGAGGAGAAAGACCTGCTCCGGCGCTATGCCGAAATGACCGGCGCCCCCGTCGAGCCCCGCGGTGTTCTCGGAAAGGCGAAGAAAATCTTCTCGTAGCGGGAAGCTTTCTTCTACTTGTCCCGCCCCTCCTTCTCGCGATTGACGGTTCCGCGGCGCGGGGGGGACGACGTCGTGACCGGCGTTCTCTCCCTCTTCTCTCCGCTCGGGTTTCTCGAGGAGGGAAAAAACCTCGTCGCGTGTTTCCGGGAGGGCGGCACCGCTCTGCGCGCCGCGGCCGCT
>JBBQDF010000532.1:0-2220 GCA_038319475.1 Thermoanaerobaculia bacterium | reverse complement strand
GTCCGCGGCACCGCATCGCCTAGCCGTTCTCCGCTCTTCACATCGAGTTGAAGGATGGCGATCTTGCCGCGGCGGCTGACCGCAAGAGCCTTCGCGGGACGGCCCTCGCCTACCACGCCCCCCGAGACGATGAAACTTGATCCGCCGACGACGAGGTCGAGCGAGGTCATCACGTAGCCCTCGCTCGTCGACAGTATGGCCTGCCCTTTCCGGATCAGCCGCCCTTCCCCCGTCTGAACCTGGAGTGCGACAGCGTGATCGGCAACGAACCGGGAAACGTCCTGGATGGGGGTCGGAGTGGACGGAGCTCCGAGCCCCTCCTCGCGCGCGACGGATGGCCCGGCCGGGGGCGGCATCGCAGTCGGGGTCTGCGTTGGAAGGGTCAACTGAAAGAGTAGGAGACAGGGTCTGATCACGGGCACCTCGGTGTGTTCGTGTTGGAAAGCGCAAGAGTCTTACGACGGGCCCAGCGGTGTCAACGCGCATCCCCCGCCTCATTTCCGGTATGGGGTTCGCTGCGGCTCAGGCATTGTCCACTCCGGTCACAGGAGGAACGAATCCGGCGGCACCTGCAGTCTCAATTATGGGGTCGCACCCAACCAGATACTCGAAATCATCGGAGTGATCCCGTCGTGAATACGGTCTCGGGAACTCGGCCTCGATGGAGCCCTTTACCTCTGCGGCACCGGCTTGCCTCGTGGCGACGACTGACCCCTTGTTCTAACGACCCGCCGCGCCATTGCGGAAACGCGCCGCCGCCGCATCGCAGGCGCTCTTCACGGCGTGACGGTGAAGTTCGTTACACCCGGGCCGCCTGGCGCGTTGGACCAGGGGCCCCAGCCCGCGTCCGACGTGATCGAGCAGGAATTCCCGGCGGGACAGGCGCGCGCGATCGCGCTGTACGTCGTGGGCGCCCCGCTCAACGGGACCTGCACCAGGAGCCCGGGCGTGACGCCGATCGCCGTCGCGTTCGGCTGTCCCTGCACGGCCACGAAATATTCGTAGAGCGTGGCATTGGGGACCGGGCTCCACGAAAGTTGAATGTTGCCGGAGGGCACGCTGCTCTGATGCCCCGGGGCCACCATCGTCGGCGAGCTCGCGCTCACTCCGCGCAGGTTGAAACCCGAGGCCGGTCCGGGCACCTGGGATGGACCGGGGTTCGCGATCACCAGCACGTCATACCGCGAGCCTTCTGCCTTCAACGCCGCTCCCCAGAAGTTCGAGGTCGTGTAGACATCGAGCGCCGCCGCCTGCCGCGACAGGTCCTGAACGAAGAGCCGGTAGATCGTGTTGCTCCCGTTGTCGCCCGGAACCCGGCTCCACGCGAAGCTCACGGTCGGCCCGGAGAAGACGGTTCCCGCGATCGGGTTGCCGACGACCGGTGCGGCGGGGTTCGGCCCCGCCGGATTGACGGGCACCGCGGCGCTGAAGGGGCCGCACCCGTCGCCGTTGCAGCCCGCCACGATGACGTTCGCGGTCCCCGCCGGCACTCCCAGTGTCGCCGTGGTCCCGGTGACCTGTCGCGCCGCGACGGTCAGGGCCCCTCCCCCGGGTCCGCCGCCGGGCTGGACGACGAGGAGCCGGTAGGAATCGGCGCGGGGGACCGCGGTCCATGAAACCGTCAGGCTGTTGCCTCCCGAAATGGTTGACGCGGTGATCGCCGGCGCCGCTGAAGGCACGGCGGGAAGATTGACGGAAAACGTGACCGGAGCCGAGTAGGGCCCGCAGCCCGCCTGGCACGCCCGCACCTTCAGTTCGTAGGACGTCGAGCTGTGGAGCGAGTAAATCGTCGAAAGCTGCGGGTCGGCAACGGTGATCTGCAACTCCGTGGCGGACGCTGCGACGTCGAGCAGGAGGACTTCATAAAAGAGGGACTGCGCGGGGTCGCTTTTCGCGACGGCGCTCCACGAAAAGGTCTGAACGGAGCTTGCGAGTGACGCCCCCTGCGCGGGAGCCGAGATCACCGGGCTCGCCGCGGGGGCGGTCAGGGCAATCGCGAAGCCACGCGTCGAAAAGCGCCCGCAGAACGCGTCAGAGAATCCTCCCGCCGAGCACGATCGCGCCGCAAAAACGTACGAACCGTTCGACAGGCTGATGAGGGTGGAGGTGGATCCGGCTCCCGCGATCGAGCCCGAGAAGAGAACGTTTCCGGTGCCTGCGTCGAAGAGGCGGAGGTCGTATCCCGCCGCGCCGCCCACGGAGTTCCAGGAGAACGTGATC
>JBBQDF010000531.1:0-2227 GCA_038319475.1 Thermoanaerobaculia bacterium | reverse complement strand
CGTGTCGAAGTCTTATGGCGGAACCTCCGTCATCGAGGACCTGAATCTCTCGATCGCCGACCGCGAGTTCATGGTGCTCGTCGGGCCCTCCGGTTGCGGGAAATCGACCGCGCTGCGAATGATCGCCGGGCTCGAGGACGTCTCCAGAGGAGAGATCGCGATCGGTGAACGCGTGGTCAACGACGTGCCTCCGAAGGAGCGCGACATCGCGATGGTCTTCCAGAACTACGCGCTCTACCCCCACATGACGATTCGGGAGAATCTCGAATTCGGACTGCGGATGCGAAAGACTCAGAAGGCCGACCGTGAACGGCTCGTGCGGGAGGCGTCGGAAATGCTCGGCCTCTCGGGCGTGCTCGAGCGCCGCCCGGCGCAGCTCTCCGGCGGACAGCGCCAGCGTGTCGCCCTGGGCCGCGCGATCGTCCGCAAGCCGGCGGTTTTCCTGTTCGACGAGCCGCTTTCGAATCTGGACGCGAAGCTGCGCGGGCAGATGCGAGGCGAAATCAAGAAGCTCCAGGACCGTCTGAAGACGACGACCGTGTACGTCACCCACGATCAGGTCGAGGCTATGACGATGGGATCGCGCATCGCCGTCATGAAGGACGGCCGTATTCAGCAGGTCGGCGAGCCGCTCGAGATCTACGACCAGCCTGGAAACCTGTTCGTGGCCGGTTTCATCGGCAGCCCTCCGATGAACCTGCTGCCGGCGACAGTGGCGGCCGGGGGCGGGATGCTCGCTGGCGAAGCGTTTACGATCCCCATGCCTCGTTCAGGTGCCGGGCTGGCCGGCGGGCGGAAGGTGATCATCGGAATGAGACCCGAAAGTCTGCGCCGCCGCGTGGCCGGGGATCCGGCAGCCGCCCCCTCACTCCCGCTCGTCGCCGAAATCGTGGAGCCACTCGGAGATGAGGTGATCGTTCACGCGCGCCTGCGCGAGGCAGCCGTCATCTGCAAGCTCGGACCGCGTGAGAGGCCCGCGATGGGTGAGCAGTTCGACGCCATCCCCGATCTGGAACGCGTTCATCTTTTCGACCCCGAAACTTCCGAGAGAATCGCGTCTTGACCGCAGGCGGATCTCTTTTCCCCCCCGATTTCCTCTGGGGGGCCGCGACATCGGCGTACCAGGTGGAGGGATCTCCTCTGGCGGACGGCGCCGGGCCGAGCATCTGGCACAGGTTCTCCCACACGCCGGGCCTGGTGCGCGACGATGAGAACGGAGACGTGGCCTGCGATCACTACCGCCTCTGGAAATCGGACGTCGCCCTGATGCGCGACCTCGGCCTGACGGCGTACCGCTTCAGCATTTCCTGGAGCCGCCTCTTTCCCGAAGGGACGGGCGCGGTGAACCAGGCGGGCCTCGACTTCTACCGGCAACTCGTCGACGGCCTGCGCGACGCCGGAATCCGTCCGTTCGCCACGCTGTACCACTGGGATCTGCCGGCCGCACTGGATGACCGCGGAGGGTGGCTCAATCGCGATGTCGCCGGCTGGTTTTCCGACTACGCGGCGGTCGCGTACCGGGCACTGGACGATCGGGTGGAGGCATGGGCGACCTTGAACGAGCCGTGGGTGGTCGCGGACGGCGGATACCTCTTCGGCGTGCTGGCGCCCGGACATCGCAATCTCTTCGAGGCGCCCCTGGTCTCCCATAACCTCCTGCGCGCGCACGGCGCGGCGGTGCAGGCCTACCGCGCGGCGTCTTCGCGTCCGGCCGTCGGGATCGTCGTCAATCTGGAGCCGAAGTTTCCGGCTTCACAAAGGGCCGAGGACCTCGCCGCCACCCGCCGCGCCGACGCCTACATGAACCGGCAATTTCTCGACCCCCTCTTTCGCGGGAGCTACCCGGAAGAGCTCCCGGAGATCTTCGGCGAAGCCTGGCCGCGGTTCCCTTCGGAGGATTTCGACCTCATCGGTTCGCCGATCGATTTTCTCGGGGTCAACTACTACTCGAGGGGCGTCATGCGCTCCGATGCGGCCGACATTCCCCTCCGTTCCGTGCGCGTGCGGCAGAAGCAGAACGCCTACACGGACACATCGTGGGAGGTCTATCCCGAGGGCCTGGCGGACACCCTGCGGTGGGTGAGCGAGCGATACGGCAACCTTCCCCTCTACGTGACCGAGAACGGCGCCGCCTTCTACGACCCTCCGCGCGTCGACGCGTTCGCGCACGATCCCCTGCGCGTCGAGTACTTCCGGGAGCACCTGCGCGCGGCGCGACGGGCCATGG
>JBBQDF010000530.1:0-2241 GCA_038319475.1 Thermoanaerobaculia bacterium | reverse complement strand
GAGTCTTCTTGAAGGGCGCGCAAAGAGGACAGGAGATTGCAGCGAAGACCCTTTTCGCGGTTGACGCGGACGACATCGTGTACTCGCGTTTGTTTTCGTGGCAAGGGTCTTTTGGTGTCGCGGATAAAGGACAAGCAGGGTCAGTCGCCTCAGGCGAATTCCCGACGTTCCGGGTCCTCGCGGATCTATCGCCTCAGTTCTTTCGTGTCTGGGCGTCGCAACCGTCTGTGTGGGAGGAGGCGGAACTGATGTGCACGGGAACGACAGCCGGCAGCAGGAACAGGTTGAAGGAAGACGACTTCCTGACGCTTGGGATGGACTTGCCTTCGGTCGCTGAGCAGCTCGCCATCGTGGAAGCCGTGTCGGCAGTCGAGACTGTCGTGCTAGCTCTCGAGGAGGAGCGTGTCGCAGCCGAGAAAGCGCGGGCGGCAGCTCGGGAGACCCTTCTTGGAGACCTTGAGACGGTGGAACTCGGTGAACTCCTCGAGGGAATCGACGGGGGCCTCGGTGCAATGCCTAAGGGCGAAGATCGACCGCCACGCGAGGGAGAGTGGGGGAGCGTCAAGGTCAGCGCAGTTCGCCCTGGACGATTCTTTCCGAACGAGGCGAAGACGCTACCTCCGACGGTAAAAGTGACCGAAAAGGTGAAGATCCGCGAGGGGGATGTACTCACGACTCGTTGTAGCGGTAGCACGCGTTTCGTCGGCGCCGCGTGCCGCGTCCCAGTTGATCCGCAGCGCCTCATCTTGACCGACTTCGTTCTCCGCTTGCGGTTTAGTGACAGCGTCGATCCAGACTTCATGGTTGAGGCGTTGGCGAGCCGCCCCGTCCGCGATCAGATTGAGGAGGACATCGAGAGAAGCACAACATTGAGGTCGGTTTCTAAAACGCGCCTTCGGGCTCTTGAGGTTCCCTTTCCCGCGCTCGAACAGCAACGCGAGATCGCCGCTGCGTTGAATGCTCTTCGCACCGTGGAGGAGTGTGCTCGCGATGGCGTCGAAGCTGCTGTCACGTTGCGAACTTCCGCGGTTCAGGCTCTCCTCTCCGGAGATCGGCACATCCGCCGACCGGCACGGCAGCCGAGGAGTTAACACTCCATGACCATTATCGGCACCGAAGCACCCGTCCAGCACAAGATCGTCAACTACTTAGCGTCGATCGGCTACCGCCCAGTCGACCGCAAGGAAATGATGGCACTCCGTTCCGGCCGCATGGGCGAGCCGCTGGTCGAGCCGCTGCTCGTCGACTCGCTGCGCAAGCTCAACGAGGGGCTGACCGAGACCGACGCGCTGCAGGTCGTCGATCAGCTGCGGCGGGTGACGGACCCTGAGTCGTTCCTCACGATCCTCCGCGACGGCATCGACGTGCTTCTTGATCCGGAGGAGGGATCACGACACATCACCGTCGTCGACTGGTTGCATCCGGCCAACAACGACTACGTCGTGACGACCGAGATGGAGCTGAAGACCGGCGCCCAGCGTGAGCCCCGCCTCGATGTCGTCTGCCTGGTGAACGGAATCCCGCTAGGCCTGGTCGAAACCAAGGCGCCGACCCACGACTGGAAGGAGGCGGCGCGAGACTTCAAGCAGTATTGGGTCGACGCGCCGGAGCTAGAAAAGTACGCCACCGTCTGCGTCGCCACTAACGGCCTGCGCTTTCGCGCCGCGCCGAGCGGCGCCAAGGGCGCCTCGGCCTATGCCGAGTGGAAGGACAGCTGGCCGCACCAGCGGCCGGACGACGGCCATGAGCTCGAGGTCGGCCTCCTTGGTCTCCTCGACCCGCACACGCTCGCCGACGTCGCCGCCAACTTCGTTGTCTTCGAGACCCGCCAGGGAGTGACGACCAAGAAGCTGGCCCGCTACCAGCAGTATCGGGCGGCCAACAAACTTGTACGGCGTGTCATCGACGGAGCCCATGACCGCGGCATCGTCTGGCACACCCAAGGCTCCGGCAAGAGCCTGACGATGCTGTTCGCCGCGCGCAAGCTGAAGAACGTCGGCTTGAAGAACCCGACGATCTTCATCGTCATCGATCGCCGCGACCTCGACGACCAGATCAACGAGACCTTCACCGCCTGCTCGTTCGAAGGCGTCGAGCGCGCCACCAGTCGCGCCAAGCTGCATCAACTCCTCGCCGCCGACCAGCGCGGCGTGATCATCACCACCGTTCAGAAGTTCGAGGGGGAGATGAAGGCGCTCGCCGAGCTCCTGGCGACCGATGCGCGCGGGGTGATCATCACAA
>JBBQDF010000529.1:0-2243 GCA_038319475.1 Thermoanaerobaculia bacterium | reverse complement strand
TGTTGTCCAGCGAAGCGTCCCCCGCAAATTCGTCGATTCGGACGCGAGTGGTCGACTCGGACTCGACCTTCAGCGTCACTCCCCCCACCGTGATCCGGTCTCCGGATTTCAGGGGCAGAAGCACCGTGAGCTTTTCGCCGTTGACGAACGTGCCGTTGCGCGAACCCATGTCCTCGATCGACACGCCGCCGTTGCCGTCGTGGAGGATGCGGGCGTGCTGCCGGGACAGCATCTTGTCGGGAACCGGCAGGTCGTTCATGGAAGAACGGCCGATTGTCGTGACAGGACGGTCGAGCAGGAACTTCTGCGCGGGCATCCCCGGCGCGGTCAAGTAGAGATAAAACACGGCAGGCCTCGACGGATTCTACTCCCAGAGGCGGAGACGGAACCCACTCGCTCTCCTGCAGGTCCTTTCCTTCGAATAAGTTGCTCGAAAACCCTGCGAACGGTGCTCCTGCGTGCTCCTGGCGGGGTTCCCCCTTGCGCGGGAGACCCGGGTGACCTAGAATGCGCGGTTCCTATGAAACAGAATCTCCATCCCGAGTATCACGACGTCAACGTCCACTGCGCGTGCGGCGAAGTGTGGACAACCCGATCGACAAAAAAAGAGCTCCGGCTCGAGATCTGCAGCAAATGCCACCCGTTTTTCACGGGCAAACAGAAGCTCGTGGACTCCGCCGGCCGCGTGGAACGCTTCCGCAAGCGGTACGAGAAAAAGCCCGCCTAGCCGGACGCCGTTTGCTCCCCGTCCGGACGTCTTCTCCCCTCTCCACCGCCTCTCATTAGCGGACGAATTTCGCGCGCGCTGACGGCGAGAGCCGGCAGCGGAAAGAGCCATGCTCGAAAAACTGGATGACATCCGCCGCCGATACGAAGAGATCCGGGAACGCCTCGGCGACCCGGAATTCGTGCAGGACCACAAGGCGGTCCGCGACGCGCAGCGCACACTGTCAGAATTCGAGCCGATCGTCGGAATGATCGAGGAACGCGCCCGGATCGCGCGCGAGCTCCAGGGCGCGCGGGAGCTGACCGACTCTCTACCGCCGGGCGACGAGCTCTACCAGATGGCCTCCGCGGAACGGGCCGCGTTGAACGATGCCTTGCTCCGCGTCGAAGAAGAGCTGAAGCTGCTGCTTCTTCCCAAAGACCCGAACGACTCGCGCAACGTCTTCGTCGAGATCCGCGCCGGCACCGGCGGTGAAGAAGCGGCCCTCTTCGCGGGCGAGCTCTTCCGGATGTATGAGCGGTACGCGGAGAGGCGGCGCTGGAAAGTGGAGATCGTGGACCGCGACGACACCGGGATCGGCGGGCTGAAAGCGATCACGGCGCTCATCGAGGGCACGGGCGCATTTTCACGGTTGAAGTACGAGAGCGGAGTCCACCGCGTGCAGAGGGTGCCGGCGACGGAAGGGTCGGGCCGGATCCACACGTCCGCCGCGACGGTGGCCGTGCTGCCCGAGGCCGAGGACGTCGACATCCAGGTGCTCGACAAAGACATTCGCGTGGACCGCTTCTGCGCTTCCGGCCCCGGCGGCCAGGGCGTCAACACGACATACTCCGCCGTCCGGCTGACGCACATCCCGACCGGCGTCGTCGTCCAGTGCCAGGACGAGCGCAGCCAGATCAAGAACAAGGCGAAGGCCCTGCGGGTCTTAAAGGCGCGTCTCCTCGAAATGGAGCGGGAGAAGCACGACGGCGCGATCGCCGCGGAACGCAAGAAGATGGTGGGCTCGGGCGACCGCTCCGAAAAAGTGCGGACGTACAACTTCCCGCAGAGCCGGATCACTGATCACCGCATCGGGTTCACGACACACCGGATGACGGACGTTCTCGATGGCAACTTGGACGAGCTGATCGAGCCGCTCACGCAGCACTTTCAGGCGGAGAAGCTGAAGGCGGAGCTCGCGAAGGCATGAGGGGAGCCGTCAGCTGTCAGCTCTCAGCCGTCAATCCCCCAGGCCGATGATCGCTTACTCTGAAGCAGGTTCCCGAGTCTCAGCTCTCAACTCTCAACCCTTGACTCTTAACTCTCAACTTCCCCCGTGACTCTCGGCGAAGCTCTCCGCCGGGCGACCGACCTGGCGCGCGACGGCCGCTCGGAGGCGACCACGTGGGACGCCCGCATCCTGCTCGCCCACACCCTCGGTCATGCGAACCCGCTCGCGCTTCCCCCGGCCGCCCCGCTGACGGACGCCCTCGCGGCCCGGTTCGAGGGCCTCTGGCGCCAGCGCCTCTCCGGAGTT
>JBBQDF010000528.1:0-2245 GCA_038319475.1 Thermoanaerobaculia bacterium | reverse complement strand
TGCCACGACGACTTCGAAATGTCCAAACCGAGAAACACTTCCGAACCCGGTTCCAAGCGCAACCCGTCTCGCATGGCCGCCCTCCTCACCCGCAGAGTGCCACGCGTGTCCTTCCTAGTTGCTCCCTTCGTAGCCACGCCCTGAACATAGCGGTTGATTTTCTAATTTCGAGTGCGATCGAGGGGTCGAGCGGCCTGGGATACCATCCGGAAGCATTGCAGGACCTCGTGCTGAAACAAGAGGAGTATCAGAGATGAGAGTGAGAACCATTACAGGCGCGTTGCTTCTCGTATTCGGTGCTGTTTCGTTCACCACCGCGGCTGACCTGCCCAAGAGTGGCAAGTACTCCGCGCACTTTGGTTGGGTCTTCAAGGGGGACGTGCAGGAGATGGGAGCGAACCGGTCAGTCTATTCCGGCATGGTGGATGGGGTCATATTCAATGACGCTGGCAAAGGCTTTCTCCACAAGGTCCGCGCCGACTGCGCCTTGATGAACGACGTGGATCAGGGGCGCGCCAACGCAAGGGGTACATGTGTGATGACCGACCCGGATGGCGACAAGGTCTTTCTCGAGTGGACATGTTCGGGCACGATGCCTGCCTGCCCGGGAGACGAGCGCTTTGTCGGGGGGACCGGGAAATACAAAGGCATAAGCGGCAGCACCAAGTTCCAGGGCAACTTCATCGGCACCACCGGCGGGGGCTGGTCCGATTGGAACGGAGAGTACAAACTGCCCTAGAGGGCTGGATCACCCGAGCCCGAACCCGAACCCGAAGCCTCGGACCTTTCGCGACACTCTTTCACGATCCACGCGGATTCCGCGTGCTCAAGTCGTCCCCAGGCGCTCGGCGATCAGCCCGTCGGCGCGCGCGAGATCGACCTCATCGAGGCTCGCCACCCGGCTCGTCAACTCGTCGAGAATTTCCTCCTGAATGGCTCCGCGCCGCTTTGCCTCGGCGTAGGGGATCGTGTGGAACATCACCATTGAGTAGCGCGGGATGAATCGGCCGGGATGCCTTTCTTCGAGGCGGAAGGAGAGATCCTTCTTCAACTGGAACTTCGGCTCCCGGACGGTCGACCGCATCTCGACGTAGTTTTCCAGGGCCATGTCGGCGATCGCGCCGGTATCGGGCCGGCGACGCTCTTCGAATTCGGCGAAGACCTCGATCCACGGCCGATCCGGATCTCCCAGGCATCGATCGAAGGCGCTGCAGTCTTCGAACGCCGCGTTCATGCCCTGCCCGTGAAAGGGAACGATCGCATGCGCCGCGTCGCCCAGGACGAGCGCATGGTCCTCGAACGACCAGGGCTCGCATCGGATCGTCTCCAGGTGGCCGGTGGGGTTTCCGAAGAAGTCCTCGCCGAGGCGGGGCATGAGAGGAATCGCGTCGGCGAATCGGCGCTCGAAGAGCGCGAAGACGGCCTCGGGAGTCGTCAGGATCTGGAAGCTCTCCTCTCCCTGATTCGGCAGAAACAGGGTCGCGGTGAAACTGCCGTCGGCGTTGGGGAGCGCGATCAGCATGTATTCGCCTCTTGGCCAGATGTGCAAGGCGTTCTTCTCCATCCGAAACTGGCCGCCGGCTCCAGCAGGGATCGAGAGCTCCTTGTAGCCGTGGCCGAGCGGCTCCTCGTCGAGCCGTCCGCCTGTCCGTTCCAGGATCGCGGCGCGAACCTCCGAGGCGCTTCCATCCGTCCCGATGAGGACGTCGTAGGGGGTGGCTTGCGTACGCGGCTCGGGATCCCCACCGGTCAGGAAGCGCACCCTGCGGTCCGCGAAATCGACGCCGGAGACCGTCGCTCCGAAGCGGATCGAGACTCTGCCGGTCGATTCGGCGGCATCCACGAGGAGCGTGTTCAAGCCCCCGCGCGACACCGAGTAGATGACTTCATGCGGCTTGTTGCCGTAAGGAATCAGCCGGAGTCGCCCTTCTTCGTCGTGAAGCATCCTCCCGGCCATCGGAATGAGCGCGGGCCGGACGCTCTCCATCGCGCCGACCTCTTCGAGCGCGGCGATGCCGCGATTGGCCAGCGCCAGGTTGATCGAGCGGCCCGCCGAAGCCGCCGTCTTCCGGGGATCGAGGCGGCGCTCGAGGATCGTCACGCGGTATCCGCGCCGAGCCAGAAAGATCGCCAGGAGCGAACCGGCGAGACCGGCGCCGACGAGAGTGATCTCGGGGGTGTCGCGAGGCGTTTTCACGGCCTGCCTCACGAGCGCGGCACCTCCGCCTCGGCTTCGACTTCGACG
>JBBQDF010000527.1:0-2268 GCA_038319475.1 Thermoanaerobaculia bacterium | reverse complement strand
GCCCGCGCGAGCGCCTCCGCGGTGAAGCAATACACGCCCGCATTCACCTCGTCGATCCTCGCCTCGCGCTTCGTCGCGTTCTTCGCCTCGACGATTCCACGCACGCGACCGCCCGCGTCCCGGACTACGCGGCCGAACGCTCCCGCCTCCGGAGGCCGGAACGTGAGAAACGCCAGGTCCAGGCGCCGCTCCCTCTGGAGTCCGACCAGGGCCGCGAGAGTCTCCGGGCGGAGAAGAGGCACGTCTCCGGAGAGCACGACGACGGGCCCCCGATGGGCCGCCAGAGCGGGCAGCGCCCGGCGGACGGCGTCCCCCGTCCCGAGCGGAGGGTCCTGCACGGCGACGACGACGCCGCGGCCGGCCAGGACCGCGATGACCCGTTCGCGGCCCGCCCCGAGCACCGCGACGGTGGTACTCGGCGCGAGCGAGGCGCCGGCGTCCAGCACCGCTTCGATGAGGGTCCTCCCGCCGATCCGGTGCAGAACCTTCGGAAGCGAGGAACGCATGCGCGACCCGACTCCCGCCGCGAGGATGATCACGGCGGGCGCGGGGGGGGTCGAGAGTTCAGGGTTGAGAGTAGAGGCTGAACGCCCCGACCTGCGGCTGGAGCGACCGGTTTGCCCCGGACCCGGCGTCCGGTGCGCGCGGACGGGCGTCGCACGGGTCGCTGGCCGTCCTTTTCCCTCCGCTTTTCTCCGGCCGCCGGCTATCGTCTTCTTTTTCACGGCCAGCGGCCCCTCCCCGGACCCCGGGCTGATCTTTTCGGATCAGGAGGCCAGCAGCTCCTGGAACTCGGGCGTATCGCGAAGCGGATCGAAGTCACTGTCGTGGCGCGCGAGAATCCGGTGCTGCTGGTCGTCTTCGATCGCCTTCTTCAGGTGCTGCAGGGAGACGTCCGACTCGCCGGTCTGCGCGTAACAGCAGGCCAGAAGAAAATCGACTCGCCCATTGCCGTTCTTCCGGTGGGCGCGCTTTAAGTGCTCGATCGCCTCGGGCACGTTGCCGCGGTTCTTCTCGACGACGGCGGCGTAATAAAACTCCTCCGGCTCGGTCATCGCGGGATGCTCGGTCTGCTTCTGCCGCTCGCAGATCGCCAGATACACGCGGGCGCGGTCCACCAGCTCCTTCTCGTCCGGATACTTCTGGATCAGGTCCGTCAGGTTCCGCTCCGCCTCGTCGAACTTCTTCTTCTGGAGGGCGGAAACACCCCGGTCGAAATCCTTGCGCGCGTTTTCGGTGTGCCGGGAGAGCTCCTTCAAGGTCTGCGCCTTCTTCGCGGCGGGCGCCTCAGCCGCGCCTGCGAGAGCCAGCTTTTCCAGCTTCTTCTCGAGCTCGTCGATGCGCACCGAAAGGACATCCGCAAGAGCCTGAACGCTCATCTTTTGAGCGTTGTCTTTCAAGAACCGCAGTTCCGCTTCCGTCCAGCGCTTGGCCATCGTGTCGTGCCTCCGGCAATTCTGCAAAAACGGCGTATTTTAGGGAGCCAGGGGCACCCTGTCAAACGGAAATTCCCGCTCGGTAACCCCTGTTATGTCACGGTGGAGGAAACCATGCGACACGCTCTTCGAGCTTCGGCCCTGCTGGTGACGCTTGCCTTCGGGCTCGGGACCCTCGCCGCGGCTCCCGCGGGAGACAAGATGCAGACGGCATCCGGGAACGTGGCAAAGCTTCAGGCGACCGATCGGGCTGTCGTGGTGGCGCTTTCCGACGGCCCCGAGACGCGTTTCGTCTGGACGAACGATACGAAGATCAACGGGACCCTGGCGGTCGGCGCGCGGGTGACGGTCCGCTTTACGACCCTTCCCGACGGTCAGAACCTCGCCCACCAGATCAGCGTCGCCCGAAGCTGAGCCGATCTCAAATCGGAGGCCCCCGGGACCTGAAAACGGAAGGGAGCCGCGGGGGCTCCCTTTTTCCTCAGGCCTCGATGGCTGCCAAGCCCGGTCAGGTCCTGTTCTTGTACCAGTCGGCATTCACCTGGAGGTAGTGCGCCCACTTCTCGGGGATGGTCTCCTCCGTGAAAATCGCCGTCACCGGACACGCCGGCTCGCAGTTGCCGCACTGAATGCAGACGTCCGGATCGATGTAGAGCATCTCGGCCGTCTCGAATTCCTTCTCGTCCTTGCGCGGATGAATGCAGTCGACGGGACACACGTCGACGCAGGCGGTGTCCTTCGTTCCGATGCAGGGTTCCGCGATGATGTACATGCCCATCGGAATCGGTCCTCCTCGTAAACGTCGTGGATATTAGCAGGGGGAACGGATTCC
>JBBQDF010000526.1:0-2272 GCA_038319475.1 Thermoanaerobaculia bacterium | reverse complement strand
GGAGCCGGGGCCGCGGGGCTCTCCGCCGCGAAAGCGCTGTTGGAAGGCGGCGCCCTGGTCCTGGTTCTCGAAGCGCGGGGGCGCGCGGGCGACCGGATCCACGCCCTGCTCACGCCGCTCATCCGCCCGCGGCGCCCCGATCGCTCGGTCGCGGAAGCCTTTTCCTCGAGGCGCGCTTCCACGACTGGAGCCGCGATCCGTTCTCCCGCGGCGCCTACAGCTACCAGGCCGTGGGCGAGCGGCGGCGCCCGCGGCGCCGGCTCGGCCGGTCGAAGGAACCCTTTTCTTCGCGGGCGAAGCGACGGAGGGAGCCGTGAGCGGAACGGTTCAGGCGGCGGTGCGGAGCGGGTGCCGCGCCGCGCGGCTCGCGCTGTCCTGATGGCCGTTCCGGATGATCCGGGAGAGCTTTCGCTCCACTGCCGCGAGGACGCGCGCCGAGGCGCGAACGAGGTGCTCGAGCGCCGGCGGGTCGGTGATCAGCCGCCCGGCCTCGAACGCGGACAGGATCTGCGGTGACACGTAGGACGCGCGGCAGACCGTCGCCGTGTTGCCGAGCAGGTGCGCGGTCTCCTTCATCGCGGCGTTGATCCGCGACTGCACGGCGCGCGGGGAGGGCGGCTCGGGATATCCCTGGCGGGCAAGAGCGCAGGCGCCGAGGATCGTCCCGGCCCAGGTCCGGAAGTCCTTGGCTGTGACCGGCGAGCCCGTCACCTCCTTCAGGTACTCGTTCAAATTGCGCCGCCGGATGTTGACCCACGCCCCGTCGCTTCCCTGGTAACGGAAGAGCTCCGGTCCCGGATCGCGCAGCAGCGCGCGCACGACGCGGGCCGCGGACGGGTCGTCGATCTCGCGGACCTGCGGCTTGTTGCCCTTGCCCCGATACGAGAGGGTCACTCGGCCGCCGCGCACGCGAACGTGCCGGGGGCGCAGCGTCGAGAGCCCGTACGTTCCGTTCTGCCGCGAGTAGACCTGGCTCCCGGGCCGGAGAAAGCCCCGGAGCAGGAGGCGCACCATCGCGGCCAGGACGCGCTCGCGCGTCAGCTCCGTGCCCTGCACGTCGCGCGCGACGCGGGCGCGCAGGTTCGGAAGCATCTGGAGAAAAGCGAGCAGGCGCTCGCGCTTGTGTCGCTCGCGCAGCCTCGTCTGCTTCTCGGAGTACAGGTACTGCCAGCGCCCCGCCCGGTCCCGTCCGATGGCCTGCACGGCGGAAGTCGGCGACGGGCTCACGAAGACGTCCGTCCACGCCGGAGGAATCGCGAGCGCGCGGATACGCTCCCGATCCGCGTGGGACGGGGGGGAGCCGTCGGCGCGCGCGTATCGGAATCCTCGCGCGGAGGCGCCCGTCCGGCCAATGCCGGTCTGCTGCAGGCGCTCGACGACGGTCATCCCGGCGGGAGAGAGCAGGGATTCGTGCCGTGGCCCCGGAACGGGCGTCGGGCATTCTCGAGCGGCTGCAGCGCATTTCCAGGCCTTACGGGACAGAAGTCGGGATCGAAGGCAACGTGGGAGTGATCCGGCTCTCGCCGCCCGCCACGAAATCTCGCTGACGGGCTTTCCTCGCCGCGGCACGCGAGTCGGCATAGACTTCGCCCCATTGAGGAGGTGTTTCATGCGCCGTCATATCCACCGGGCCGTTCTGGGAACACTGCTGGTCTCCTTCGCGTCGGCGCTGAGCGCCGCGGAGACCAAGCCCATCGAGGTCTTCACCTGCTTTGCCGCAAGCCTCGGCACGGGGCGGGCCGGCGTCATCGAGATCGCGGTCAACCGCTGGTCGACCGACGAGGAGCGGGAGATGCTTCTGACGACCCTCCAGGAGAAGGGGCAGGACGCGCTTCTGGCCGCTCTCGAGAAGATCCGGCCGCCCGTGGGATACATGCGCACGCCCAACTCGATCGGCTACGACCTCTACTATGCCCGCAACAACCCCCAGCCCGACGGGAGCCGCAAGGTCGTCCTCGCGACCAACCGGCGCGTCTCGTTTCGCGAAGCCGCGAACAACACGCGGTCGATGGAGTACCAGTTCACGCTGATCGAGATCCACATCGGAAAGGACGGCAAGGGCGAAGGCAAGATGGTTCCGGCCGCCAAGGTCAGCTGGGACGCCAAGGAGAAGAAAATCGAGGTCGAGAACTACAGCGCGCTCCCCGTCGACCTGGTGAACGTGACCGCGAAGACGCCGTGTCACGGCCACCGACCCGGCCACCGACCCGGCCACCGAAGGCAAACCCCCAGCAGTAGGGAACGCCGTCCGAAGGACGGCGGTAACGCAGAC
>JBBQDF010000525.1:0-2279 GCA_038319475.1 Thermoanaerobaculia bacterium | reverse complement strand
CGGACGTGCTTCTCTCACCGGAGAGGCGGCGCGAGCTCGGCATCGAGCTTTTCGAGACCGACCGCGGCGGCAAGGTGACGTATCACGGCCCGGGGCAGCTCGTCGGATATCCGATCCTGAATCTCGATCCCGACCGGCGGGACGTGAAGGCTTACGTCACGGATCTCGAAGAGGCGCTGATCGCGACGCTTCGCGACTTCGGGATCGAGAGCGCCCGCTCGCCGCGACCCGATCGCGTCACGTCGGTGTGGGTGAGAAACGACAAGATCGCCGCGATCGGCGTGCACATCTCCCGCTGGATCACGACGCACGGTTTCGCGTTGAACGTGACGGCGGAGCCTCTCGCGGGATTTGCCGGAATCGTCCCCTGCGGCATCGTGGACGGCGGCGTCACCTCGATCGAGACGCTGCTCGGCGCCGCGCCCCCGCTGGAGCAGGTCGCGGAAGCGTTCCGCGCCCGCTTCGCCGCGATCTTTTCCCGCGAGATAATCGGCTCGTGAGCAGCCTTCCCGTTCTTCCGACGCAACCGACACAGGGCCGGCCCTCGCGCCTCGAGCGCCCCGAGTGGCTGAAGGTGCGCCTGAACACGACCGGCGAGTACGACGAGGTGCGCGGCATGATGCGCCGCCTCTCGCTCGTGACCGTGTGCGAGGAGGCGCGCTGCCCGAACATCCACGAGTGCTGGGCCCGCGAGCGCACCGCCACGTTCATGCTCGCGGGCGACATCTGCACGCGCCACTGCGGCTTCTGCGCGGTGGGAAAGGGAAAGCCCGGCGACCTCGACCCGGAAGAGCCGGAGCGGGTCGCGGAGGCGGCGGCGGAGCTGAAGCTTTCCCATGCGGTCGTGACCTCCGTCAACCGCGACGACCTCGAGGACGGCGGCGCCGCGCACTTCGCGGCGACGATCCGCGCGATCCGCCGGCGCGTGCCGGCATGCACGGTCGAGGTGCTGATCCCGGATTTCCGGGGGAACGAGGCGGCGCTCGACGTCGTGCTCGCCGAGGCGCCTGAGATCCTCAACCACAACACCGAGACGGTCCCGCGGCTCTACCGGCGGGTCCGTCCCGAGGCGCGATACGACCAGTCCCTCGAGCTTCTCGCGCGCGCGGACCGGTCGCGTCGCGCCACCGGGGCGAGGGTAAGGACGAAATCGGGGCTGATGGTCGGCCTCGGCGAGACGATCGACGAGCTCATTGCGACCCTTGCGGACCTGCGCGCCGCGGGGTGCGACATCGCGACCCTCGGCCAGTACCTGCAGCCGCACGCGCGCCGTCTCCCCGTCGAGAAGTACTACGCGCCGGCAGAATTTGAACGGCTCCGCCGCGAGGGAGAGGCGATGGGATTCGCGAGGGTCGAGGCGGGGCCTCTGGTTCGCTCCTCGTACCATGCCCGGCGCGCGCTCGAGGCCGCGGCCGGCGCATGAGGGAACGGGCACCAACCCCGCTCCTCGTTCTCCTGCTTCTCGGCGCCGCCGCGGGGGCGTCCGGCGAGGTCACGGGCGCGGCGCTCACCCGCGAGCAGAAACCCACGTATCCGGAGGGCCTGGCCAAGATCCAGAAGCAGGGCAATGTCCTGATCGTCGGCCGCGTCGACGCTTCCGGCAGAGTTCAGGACCCGCAGGCGGTCGCCGCCACGAACCTCGGCTTCGTCGACGCCTCGCTAGCGGCGGTGAAGGCCTGGCAGTTCAAGCCGGCGACGCGCAACGGAAAGCCGATCGACTCCGCGGTGAACATCGGGATCCGGTTCCGACTCGAAGGCAAGAAGCGCAACGAAATCCCCCGGCCGACGCTCGGAGACGTCGCGGTTTTCGCCGCCGACGCGGCCGGGAAGAGAGCGGCGCCCGACGGCATTCCGATTCGCCGCGGCGCCGACCCCCGGCTGCGGGTCGAAGCGTCGCTCGACGTCACGCCGTCGGAAAAACCGTCGAAACTCGCCGTGCGGGCCGAGGCGATCTCGCCGAAAAACCGGAGGATCGCGATCTGGAACGGAGCGGTAAACGTGCCCGCGCGCGCCGCCTCCGTCAACATCCCCTTCAGCGCTCCGATCGGCGCCGACTGGGAGGACGGAATCTGGCAGGTGCAGCTTTCCGTCGCAGACATCCCCGCCGGCGGCGGGCAGTTCTGGCTGGCGGCTGACCCCGAGCACTTCGACTTTGCCGGCCTGATGTCGAGAAGCGCGGCCGCCGCGGCCGTCGTCCCGCCTCCCGCGCCGGTGTCGACAGCCCCTCCCGCGGGCGGGCCCCGGCGGCCGACCCCCGCACCACCGCGAAGGAACTAACG
>JBBQDF010000524.1:0-2298 GCA_038319475.1 Thermoanaerobaculia bacterium | reverse complement strand
ACGGCACGGGCATTAGCCGCGTCTTCTATGAGACCGACGACTTTGCGATCTTGCCGACGCTGGAGATGATTTTTGACTTCGCGTCGGACGGTCAGCAGACCAATTTCCCCTCTCCAATCCCCGTAGGCGTTGAACACACCCCGCTCTTTCAAATTTGCCCAGGTACTCGATTTTCCTGGGATACCGGTGGCGACTCGGGGCTGCTTGAGATAGGTTTTAGCGGCGGTGTGGCGCTGACCCGAGAGTCTCTCTACGGCGGAATGATTCGGACCGACATCCGTTGGATGTTCTGATCGCGTGTTGCCGGAGGCGAGCCGGAAGCGTGAGCGACCGGAGAGGTGCAAAATCGGCGGGCGTGCAAAATCGGCAGGATCGTCATGCCGCAGACGATTTGTTTCCCCGCTCACGACGATGCCCCGCAAGCGTCGAGAAGCGAAGGACAGCCAGCTTTTTTCGCTCCACGCGGACGACATGCTGGCCCTCGGGTGCTTCCGGAGACGTTCGAGCTATGGCAACCCCGCCAATCTTAGACTTCGACACGCTCACGAAACCGATCTCGGACGACGCTCCGGCCGGTCCGGAGTTGAAAGAAGAGAGCGCGCTGAGTCCGCTGTATTACAAGGTCAAGGACGCCCGGGAAGCGGCCCGCACGGCCGAGCGTAACTACCAAATGGCGTCAGGCGACCCGGCGCAGGTCGCCTCGCTCGAATCGCCCGATTGGCGAAAGGTGGTCGAGCTGGCGCAGTCGATCCTGGCCGACAAGTCGAAGGATCTGTGGGTCTCGGCGTGGCTGATCGAGGGTCTGGCGCGGGAAGCGGGGTTCGCCGGCTTGCGTGACGGCTTCGATCTGGTGCGTGAATTGGCGGAGCGCTTCTGGGAAGGCATTCACCCCCGGCCCGATGAGGATGGTTACTCGACGACCGTCGCGCAGTTGACCGGCCTCAACGGTCAAGATGCCGAAGGGGCCTTGATCGCCGCGATCGACGGCATCCCGTTGGCCGAGCATCCCGACAAGGGATCTCTGAGCGGATCCGACTTCAAGCAGGCCTCGAATTTGCAGCAGGTTCAGGACAACGAAGTCCGGCAGCAGCGGATCGATGGCGGCGCGAAGACGATGGCGATGTTCGAGTCGACGCTGCGCACGAGTCCGGCAGCCTCGTTTCTCAATCGAGAGGAAGACATTCTCGGGGCCCGCGCGGCGTTTGAGAAAATGATCGCGGCGCTCGATGAGAAGTGCGGGACCGATGAGTACGGCCAGTCGGCCTGCCCACCGTCGTCGAACATCTTGAACGCGCTCGACGAGGCTCGCCATCGCTTGCAGGCGTTTGCGCGCCCGGCACTCGACGCCGCCACAGCCGCCGCCAAGGCGACCACTGCGGAGGCGACAAATGCCGCTGAAGATGGCGGGGCGAGTGCGACCGGCGAGGCTGCCCACGAGGGACCGATGACCTCGGCCGGACGATTGCAGACCCGGGAGGACGCCTTTCGGGTTCTGAATCAGTTGGTTGAATTCTTTCGCGCCCACGAGCCTCACTCACCGATCTCGTACTCGCTGGAGCAGGCTGTCCGCTGGGGGCATATGTCGCTACCGGAGTTGATGCGGGAACTGATCGCAGACAGCAACGTCCGCACGGAATTATTCCGTCGGACGGGCTTGAGCGAACCGGAGAGCGGTGAGCGCTAAGGATCGACCGAAAACAACTTCCGCTTTTCTAACCTCTCAGCTTGTCCTCTCCCACGGTGGGAGAGGACAAGTCCGCCGCAGGCGGACAGGGTGAAGCGTGTACGGGCATCCGCCCCGGCTCGGCCGGTTTAGAGACCGCCTTATCGTTGCTTGGTTAGTCGCTCTTAGACGGAATCGAGGAACGTGTTTGCGCACTTCGCTAGCGCAGCGGAGAAGCGACTACTTCCAACTCGTACATTCGCCGCTCCATCGATGGCGGCAGGATATAGCGCCGGTTTTCGCTCCCTTCCATGACGAGGAACAATCGACATCCTCCCTTTTCATCGGCGAGCAGATCGTACGATGCGAATCGGTTGAACTCGGGCTGCGCTTGTTTCGCCCAGTCTGAAAATTTGTCACTAAACGTATCGAGGGGGAAATGCGTTGGGCTGCGAGGCGCTCCATCTACCTCCGTGACATCAAGATATCGCAAATCACTACTGTCCGGCTATAAGTCGAACAGGGTTCGTTGGTTAGGGAATGGGGTTTCGGAGATTGGTGTGATTGTGTTGCTGAGAGCTGTAAAAAGCGGGGTTTTCTCGAACAGGGTGAGGCTGAGGATTTGCAAGATTTCG
>JBBQDF010000523.1:0-2310 GCA_038319475.1 Thermoanaerobaculia bacterium | reverse complement strand
AGCTGCGCTCGTGGATCGCGTCGCGCTGGCGGACGGGTACACGCTGGTCCTGGATCTGTCCCGGCTGCCGCTCGACGCAGCGGGGTCGCCGTTCTCCGTGGTCGAGGTGGCGGAGTGGGTGAACCTGGAAGCGCGGTGCTGCCCGTTTCTCGACTTCGGCATCGACGTACACGGGAAGGGCGGTCTGCTGAAGCTTCGGCTGACGGGCGGAGCAAACGTGAAGGCGTTCCTCGAAACCGAGTTTGGCCTGGCAAAGCCCGTCCAGAGTCCGGCTCGCTGATCGGAGGTCGGCCGATGATGGGTCCGGCGTACGTGGTTGGCTGGCGCAAGGCGTGGCCAGTTGCTACGCTACACGCCCATCGCAGCCGACCGAGAGGAACAACATGAAGAAGAACATGGGCATCGCGGACCGCGTCACCCGAACCTTGATCGCAATCGGGATCGCCGTTCTCTATTTTACCGGCCGAATCAGCGGCACCCTCGCGCTCGTTCTCGGCGTGTTCGCGATCATCTTCCTCTTGACGAGTTTCGTCTCTTGGTGCCCGGCGTACGTCCCGTTCGGGATTTCGAGTCGGAGCAAGCGGGAGCGAGCGACCGGTGTCTGATCGGGGAAGGGCAGTGAGCGCCGGAGCGCTGTCGCCCGACGTTTCGCCGATGGAGCGGAGGAGATAACAGCCTGGTTCAAAGTTCCTGATTGAGGTCCCGCACGACGGATCCCAGGCGGCGTGCGCGCGAGTCGCCGACGTCTTTCTCAAGAGCGGGTTCCATCTCCTGAGCCGTGCCGATTGGGGCTGCAAGGATGAAGTGCATAAGGCGTGGATCGTGGTGGACGTCGATACGAAGGACGAGGCCTCTCGCATCCTCCTGTCGGCCAGTCCGGCGTGCGAGGCACGAAATCAGGACCGGCGTCTTCTTCCGAAAGCAGGGGCGCCTGAAACCCGGCGTGACGTTCCGACGTAGGTGCGATCAGGAGGACCTCGCATGACCCAGGTCGACAAGCACGATCCCGGAAGCTTCAGCTGGCCCGAGCTCTCGACGACCGACCCGGCCGCCGCCAAGAAGTTCTACTCCAGCCTCTTCGGCTGGGGAACCGTCGATTCGCCGGCGGGTCCGGACATGGTCTATACGACGCTCAAGAAGGGGGACAAGAGCGTCGGCGCGCTGTACCAGGACGCGAAGGAGAAGAACATCCCGCCGCACTGGAACACGTACGTGACCGTCGCGTCCGCCGACGCCTCCGCGAAGAAGGCGAAGGATCTCGGCGGCAAGGTCGTCGCGGAGCCCTTCGACGTCATGGAGTACGGCCGGATGGCGGTCATCCAGGATCCCCAGGGCGCGACGATCTGCCTCTGGGAGCCGAAGAAACACATCGGCGCGGAGGTCGTCAACGAGGCGGGCGCGCTGTGCTGGTGCGAGCTCGACACGACCGACACCGCGGGCGCCGAGAAGTTCTACACGGGCCTCTTCGGGTGGGGCGCCAAGGTGTCCGAGAACTACACCGAGTGGCAGAAGAACGGCAACTCGATCGGCGGCCTGATGAAGATCCCCGGCGAGTGGGGCGCGGTCCCGCCCAACTGGCTCGTCTACTTCGCATCCGACGACGTGGATGCGACCGCCGAGAAGGCGGCGAAGAGCGGAGGGAAGACGATCGTTCCGCCGAACGACATCCCGGACATGGGCCGCTTCGCCGTGCTCGCCGACCCGCAGGGAGCGGTCTTCGCGATCTTCCGTCCGGCGAAGGGCTGGTGAGGCCGCCGGCGGTGAGTGGGTTGGCCGTGGATTTCGCCCGCGCGGCTCTCGACGACAAGTGGGACCGTCCAGCGCGTCCCGCATCACCTTCTTCGTCAGCCTGCCCACCCTCAGGCCGAGGGTTCTCGGTGAGGAATCCGCGTCGACCCCATTCATCCCAAACCCAACCAGCGACAATAAGGGACTGGCCCCTTAGAATCGTTTCCCGTGGCCAAACATCCTAAGTCCTCCCTGGAGCTCGCGATGGAGCGGCTGCGGGCCGCCGATCCCGCCGGAACGAAGAAGAGTGCGCTGAGCGCAAGGCAGAAGGACGAGATCGCCGAGGCCAGGCGGGTTGCCGCGGCGCGGCTGGCCGAGCGGGAGATCCTCTTCAAGGACGCCCTGAAGAAAACGGACGAAGCCGCTGAGCGAGAGAAGGCCGAGAGCGCTTACGTGATCGACCGGAAGCGAATCGACGACGACTGCGAACGAAAGGTCGACGCGATTCGGCGGGGCAAGTAGCTCGCCGGTCCGAGGCGGGATCGGTGGGCAGGACAACTCGCCAGGAGGAACCCATGACGG
>JBBQDF010000522.1:0-2313 GCA_038319475.1 Thermoanaerobaculia bacterium | reverse complement strand
CAACGTCGTCCTCGCCTACGGCCTCGCGAACCTGGAGCAACCGCTCCCGCGCGCAGCCCCGGGCACAACCACCGAATAGCCAGCGAACGTTTCACTCCATCATGACCAGAATCAGTCTCACCGCCGTCTCTCTTTTTCTCGCTCTCGCCGGTCTCGCGAACTCCGCACGGGCCGAGTATGACCTCTCACTTTTTACCGGCGTTGCCCTCACGCAGGACAGCGACCTCGAGTTGCACCAGGCCGGCGGGACGGATCTTACCTACCACGACGTTTCGTTCGAAGGCCGCGATTTCGAGACGCCGCCCTTTTACGGCGCGCGGCTGCTTTGGTTTCCCAACCAAGAGGCGCACTGGGGTTTCGGCGCGGAATTTTTCCACATCAAGCTCTACGCGCAGACCGACGAAACCGCGCGGGTGACCGGCGCGCGCAACGGCATCGGTGTCGATGCGGATGAGCGCATCGAAAATACGCTTCAGCAATTCAGCCTCTCGCACGGATTGAATTACGCGCTCGCCGACGTCGTCTATCGCTGGCAACCCGGCCGGCGGGGCGAGGGTTTTCTCGGGCACCTCGAGCCCTACGTCGGCCTTGGACTGGGTGCGGCGATTCCGCACGTAGAATCGGAAGTGAACGGACATTTCGATGAAGGCTATCAGCTCCGCGGTCCCGGGGTGCAGGCGCTCGCCGGAGTGAAGGTCCCCCTCACGAGTCACGTAGGAGTGATGTTCGAATATAAGTTTACCTACGCGAACCTCGGTTCCCTCGACATCCCGGACGGCTCGATCGAGATCACTCCCCTCACCCACAATCTCGTCGCTGGGCTCGTCTTCAGCTTTTAGGTGTAGCGGCGGGCGTGTCGCCCGCTCTTCCCCCTGTAGCGGCCCGCCTTCTTCCATCGTTTACTCCCGAGCGGCCGACACGGCCACCTCTACAACTTCGACATTGGCTTTCTGTTGTAGCGGCGGGCGTGTCGCCCGCTTCGACATTGCCTTTCAATATTCGCCGGGAACGCGCAGACTCCGGCGTGCCTTGGGAACTCACGCCACTCGGTGATTCCGCGTTCCTCGTCCGCATCGGCGACGCGTTAGGCACCGTCCTCGCCCTCACCCTCAGGCTGGAAGAAGCGCACATTCGCGGTGTCGTGGATATCGCGCCGGCCTTCGCCAGCGTCGGCGTTTTCTTCGCCTCGCCCGAGGACCTGACGAATGCGACCAACACCCTGCACGCCATCCTCCGCGGGCGCGCCCCGGCGCGAAGCGAAGAACCTGCGGCGCGCCTGATCGAAGTGCCGGTTTGTTATGAACCGGAGTACGGCCCGGACCTCGAGGTCGTGTCGGAGGTTTCCGGCCTCTCGCCTAACGAGATCGCTTGGCGGCACGCGACCGCGAGCTATCGGGTCCGCTGCGTCGGTTTCACTCCGGGATTTCCCTATCTCGAGGGCCTCCCGAAAATCCTCGCGACCCCGCGCCGCGCGTCGCCGCGCCTCGCCGTGCCGGCGGGGGCGGTCGCGATCGGCGGCGCGCAGACCGGCATTTACCCACTCGCCTCCCCGGGCGGCTGGAACATTATCGGGCGCACGCCGCTGCGCCTCTTCGACGCCGCACGGAAGCCGGCGGCGCTGCTCACCGCGGGCGACCAGGTCCGCTTCGTCGCCATCACGGCCGAGCAATTTCGCCAATGGGAAGCGTGACCATCCTCCGCGCCGGGCCGCTCCTGAGCGTCCAGGATCTCGGACGTCCATGCCATCGGAGCGCGGGGATTTCTTCGGGGGGCGCGCTCGATGCGCACGCCGCGCGAGTCGCAAATTTAGTGCTCGGAAACCCCGAGGACGCGGCCCTTCTCGAGATCACTCTCGGCCCGGTGCGCTTGCGCTTCAGCGACGAGCGCGTCGTCGCCTGCTGTGGCGCGGATCTCGGGATATCGTTAGGCAAACCGATCCGGGTTTCGCCTGACGAACCGCTCGACCTTTCCCCGCCGTCGCGCGGCTGCCGCGCCTGGCTGGCGATTTCCGGCGGGATCGATCTGCCGCAAGTGCTTGGAAGTCGCGCAACCGATTTGCGCGGAAATTTTGGCGGCTGGGAAGGACGCGCCCTGCGCGAGGGCGACGAGCTGCCGCTGGGTCCCGCAACGCCGGCCGGCACGAGCGAGGATTGGCGCGCGCCTAACGAATGGGCGCAGACCGCTGCGGCGCATCCGGTTTTGCGCGTGGTCGAAGGGGCGGAATGGGGCAGTTTCACCAGAGCGGCGCAGTCCGCGTTTTTGAACGCGAGCTTCACGGTGAGCACGCAGGCGGATCGCATGGGCGCGCGGCTG
>JBBQDF010000521.1:0-2313 GCA_038319475.1 Thermoanaerobaculia bacterium | reverse complement strand
GTACAGGTGCAGGCCGATCAGCGCGAAGATCAATCCCGGGATCAGAAGCATGTGCATCGCATAGAAACGGCTGATCGTCTCGCCGCCGATCTCCGCGCCGCCGCGTAAGAAGTCCGCGAGAAACGGCCCGAGGAACGGCGCCGTTCCGTTGAGGTTGATGCCGACGACCGTCGCCCAGTACGCGGTCTGGTCCCAGGGCAAAAGGTAACCGGTGAAGCCCTCGAGCATCCCGATCGCGAGCAGCATCACGCCGATGATCCAGTTCAGCTCGCGCGGGTACTTGTACGCACCGAACAGAAACACGCGCGCCATGTGGAAGAACATGAGGATGATGAAGACGCTCGCGCCCCACTTGTGCATGCCGCGCACGAGCCAGCCGAGCGTGACGTCGTTCGTGATGTGCTGAATCGACTGGTATGCGCTCTGCGGGTCGGGCTTGTAGTACATGGCGAGGATCGCACCCGTAAGGGCCTGCACCAGGAACGCGGTGAGGGTCGCCGAGCCGAGCGTGTGGAACCAGTTCGTGTCACCGGGGACTTTGCGAAAGAGGAAGTACTTGATCCCGCCGACGAGGCCCGAGCGCTCCTCGAGCCAGTCGATCGGGAAATTGATCGCCGCCTCGAGCTGGCGGCGCCGCGCGGACTTCTTGCTGCGAGCTGCGACGGCCACTAGTGCGGCGGCTGCAACGGATAGAGGATCTGCTCCCAGCCGTCGATGTGCTGGCCGGGCCCGGCGAGCTTGTACTTGTGGATCCGCGCGTCCTTCCCCTGGCCGTCGACGCGAGTCACGCTGTACGGCTTCCCGAGGATCAGGTGGCCGTCGACCACGGCGAACTCGTAGCGATCGAGCCCCCGCACCGGCGGGCCCGAGACGCGGTTACCCTCGACGTCGTACTGGCCGCCGTGACAAGGGCAGCCATACCCACCGGCGGGGATCACCGGGATCATCGTGATCCGCTGGCCCGCCTTCCCGTCGATCTCCTTCTTCTGGTTGTCCTGCACAGGACCGTTCGGCTGCACCGGGCACCCTAGGTGCGCACAGCGGTTCGAGATGATCGTGAAGCTGGGCTCGCCGTCGAGCTGGCCGTTGTTCCGGATGTACGCGGTGCGATGCGAGACCTCGCCTTCCGTGCCCGGGTGCATGAAGAACTTCGTCACGAACCACTGCCCTTCGGTGAAGTTCTCGAGCGGCCCGAGGTCGACCTTCGGATAGCCCTGCCCCTTGAACGCCGGCACGATCATGAAGCCGACCGCAGGCACGGTCACGAGCCCGCCGACGACGGCCCCGAGGCCAAGCGTCGCGCCCTCGAGGAAGCGGTTGCGCGGGAACCGCTCGCCGGGCTCCGGCGCAGGCATCGCATCCTCTCCCTGGTTGGCCGGGATCGCCGGCGCGTCCGTCGACTCGGGTGGGCCGCCACTCTCCGGCTCGATCGCGTTGACCGGCTCGCCGCGGAATTCCTGGGTCGCGTCGCGCGCCCAGAGGAAACCGAACACGATCGCGATCACCGCGCCGATCGGGACGATGATCTTCGGGTTGATGATCAGCCCGACGAGGATGCAGGCAACGCCGGCCGCGAAGGCGATCGGATAAAGAGACGGCCCCGGGAGATGCGGCCGGCCCCCCTGCTGGGGTTCCCTCACCGAGCCTCCCCTTTGTGGGTCACCATTAGTGGATTCAATCGCCGCCCTGCTCTGCGTGTCAACGACGTAACAATCGGCGCAACGGACGTGGACTCTGACGGATTTGCCCGTTTCCTGCAGGGGGGTCGAGCGAGATGCCGTACTCCCCCCAGCGGCGATCGACCAGAGCCTTGATCTCGGGGGTCATCTCGATCTCCGGCGGCCACTCGCGGGTTCCCTCGCCGGGGCCCTTGTGGGTGGCGTCGATCCCTATCTTGCCGCCGTAGAACTGGCGTGTCGGGGCATGGTCGAGGTGGTCGAGGGGGCCCTCGGTGAGGAGGATGTCCCGCGCGGGATCGACGTTCGCGCCGACCCGGAACATCACCTCCCCGTAGTCATGGACGTCCACCCATTCGTCGACGACGACGATCGACTTGGTCAGGCTGAGCATTCCGAGGCCCCAGATCGCATGCATGACCTTCTGCGCGTGGCCCGGGAAGGCCTTGCGGATAGAGACGATGCAGCAGTTGTGGAAGGCGCCGGCGATCGGGAGGTCGTAGTCCACGATCTCCGGAACCGTCATCCGGATCGCGGGCAGGAAGAGTCGCTCGGTGGCCTTGCCCAGCCAGACATCCTCCTGCGGCGGCACGCCGACGATGATCGACGGATACACGGCCTCCCGGCGCATCGTGAT
>JBBQDF010000520.1:0-2320 GCA_038319475.1 Thermoanaerobaculia bacterium | reverse complement strand
AACCCTCAGCCCTCAGCCCTCAGCCCGCTTCCTCTCACTTACTGCCCGCAGACCGTATCGGAGCACTTCAACTCGTAGAACGACGAGTCTTTCGAGTTCACGTCATCGATCGTGATGTATCCCTCAATGGTCGCAGTCTGGGCGGTCGCGCCGCGGACGTCGGCGAAGACGACCACTGTGTGGACGGAGGAGGGAATCCCGGCGGCGCTCCAGATATCGCTGATCTCCCGGACCTCTCCCGGGCGCAGCCCGACGAGGGGGACGGAGCCTCCAACGCGCTGGCCCGTTGCCGTGTTGTAGAACGTCAGGTCAACCGTCACGCTCCGGTCGGTTCCGGGAGAGCTTGCGCCGTTGACGTCGCTGTTTCGGACGCCGACATTCGAGGAAAGTGTCCCCTCGAGACCGGGGGCGCCGCGGGTGTCGCGGGCGGTGCCGACGAGCGCGGTGTGAGCGGCTTCCGTAAACAGGGACGCCGGAGAGGCAAACCCGACGGTGCCTTTGAGGGGATCGGACTCGACAACCCGCGAATACGTGCGCGCCTGGACGGTCGCCTCGGACCCCTGCGCGGTCGGGAGATTGCGAAACGTCACGAGCAGCGTTCCATAGGAGCCCTGCTCGGCGCCGGGGTCGAGAAGGCCAGGAGTTGCAGCCAGGGTCGCGACGAAATCGTCGAAATGCCGCGAGTCAGTGGCGTTCAGCGAAAACGTCTGGAGACCCGTCCGGGTGAAGTGGCCGACCGGACTGCAGGCGGCGGCGATGCACGTGTAGGAGTACTGGTACTCCACGGTGATGGGGACGTTGGTCGTGTTAGTAATGTCGAGCGAGGTCCGAAGCACGGTCGAGCGGACGCCGACGTTTAAGGCCTCGAGGTCGAGCGGAGCCTTCTCGGAGGCCGCCGATGCCGCCGTCACGGGAAAGGCGGATGTGTCCTGTGCGCCGCAGGCGGTGTTTCCGGCGGGCTTCACGTAGGTCTTCGTGCGGCCGGTGCCGTTTTCACGCACAGTCAGCGTGTATTCGAGGTCCGTCAGGCCGTTGTAAAACACCCAGTAAGCGTTGTTGAAAGCCCGCCCGTCGATGATCTTGACGAAAACCTCGGGATTGCTCGAGTTGCCCGTGATCGTCGGAATGCTGAAAAAGCCGAAAATGTCGTTCTCCTTGATCGCGAGCCCGGTTCCGGTCGTTCCGGTTCGCGGGTCGCGCGCCGTCAGGGTGATCGTGAACGGGTGTGCGGCGGACAGGACGAGCGTGTCAACGGCCGCGGTGGCGTTGATGTGCGCGATGAGCGGCACTTCGACCGAGTACGCGGTTAACTGAGCGGCCTGGGGGCTCAGGCCCGCATGCGCGGACTGCGCCGGCGCAGCCTTTCGCAGAACCGGGGCGCGGTCGCGGCCCGGAGCTGCCGAAAGTGGCATTGCGAAGAGGGCGACGCCACCGAGGATTGCAACGAGCCTGCGCGGGTTTCCCATGACGCCCCCTTGAAAGAGATAAATTGCCGCTGTTAGCGACAGTTTAGCAAAAGACGGTCCAGGAGCCGTTCTCCGCCCGTCGACGGTTGATGGGAGGGCCAGCCTGGGGGTTGTCCCTGGAAGAGGACTTCCCGTCTCCCGGCGGAGTCAGTCCGGCTGATCTGAATCCCTCTGATCTGAATCCCTCGCGACCTTGGCGAAGCGGAAGGCTCGATCGCCCGTCCTCTGCTTCGCGGGGGCTCGGCTAGACTCCATGTCATGGGCTCCGCCGCGCGCCTTGCCGCCCTCGTCCGAATCTGCACGGGAGTGATCTTCATCGCCGAAGGGCTGGGGAAGATCCTCGGAGAGTTCGTCCACGGCGGCTTTGCGAAGTCGGCAACGGGCATGATGAAGGAGGCGTGGCCGTTCTGGCGGAGCGTCCTTCAGAACCTCATCCTGCCGCACTCGAGCGTTTTCGGGTGGATCGTGGCCGGCGGAGAGCTCGCCCTCGGGATCGCCCTTCTGCTGGGGCTCTGGACCCGGCTGGCGACGGCGTGCGGAGCTCTTCTGATGCTCTCGATCCTGCTCGGCCAGTCGTACCCCGGCCCGCATGCGCCGTGGGACAAGTGGATCACCGCGGGGCTGACGACCAAGTTCGCGCTCCTGCTGCTCCTGCTCCTGGGCGCGGCCGACGCGGGGCGCGTCTGGGGGCTCGATGGGAGCGGCCGGCGCGTGCGGCGTCGGGCGCCGCCGTTCTGCCGCCCGAGCTCATGGCCGCCTCCGGAAGCCGCATCACCACCCTGGCGCTCGTGGCGGCGGCAACGCTCGCCCTTTTTGCCCTTCTCGACCGCCTGTTCTCGGGGGTCCGGCCGGGG
>JBBQDF010000519.1:0-2320 GCA_038319475.1 Thermoanaerobaculia bacterium | reverse complement strand
AGACCAGATAGGGCACCGGGATTTCGCCGAAGACGTTTTCGACGTTCTCCGTCTGTCCCCCGCACGTCGAGATAAAGAGCGCGTCGGCGAATTTCCCCGCCCACGCCAGCGCGAGCCCGCGAGTCGCGTCCACCGCCGCGTTTGACAGCGGGTCCTCCGAGGAAAGCCCGGAGTACACCTGGCACTTCGGTGTGGCGCAGAGGTCGTACCCCTCCGTCGCGAACTGGCCGCGGTGCGCCATGGCGTAGGTGCGGGCGGCGATCGCCTGCGCCTTCAGCGCCTCGAGCTCGTCGAAGCGCTTCGGGCCCATCTCCGCGGGAACCACTCCGTACAGGTACTCCTCGAGGTCCACCCGATTGATCACATTCAGGGTGCCTCGCGCGTTGACGAGGACCCGGAGGGCTCCGCGGTAGGGCTTGCCGTCCCAGACGATCGCTCCGTCCGAGCCGTCAGCCGAGATCGAAACCGGAGAGGCGAGCCGCCGCGTGAATCCGTCCTCGCCCGACACGACGATCGTTGTCGCAGCCTGCGCCGGGCCGGGCGCGGAGCTGCCCTCCACCGGAAGGGCGTCCTGCCCCGCGGTGCGGAGAGTCGCCGCGAATGCCTCGGCCGCGGCGCGGTCCGGAAACGTTCCGAGAAGCGCCCGATAGATCCCGCGGTCCGCCGAAAATGCGACGCTGCCCGAGGTCGCGTGCTCCTTCGCCAGCCGGTCCGCGAGCTCGCGCGCGGGTTCCTCCTGGGAGAACGCGCCGGCCTGCACCTGAAAGGAGACCGAGCGGCGCCCTTCCGGCCGAAAACGCAGCGGCCCGCGCAGTCTCTCGGCGCGGCCGGAGGCGGCCACGATCCACCGCCGGCCGGGAGGGCCGTAAACGAGCTCGGAGAGATCGCTCTTGAGTCCGACGGCGAAAAGAACGCCTGACGGAGCGGGCTCCGCGGGAGCGGGAAGCGGGCCGGGTGTCGACCGCGGCCCCGGCGGAGGCGCGGGGGCGGGTGTCGCCGTCGCCTGCGCGCCGGCAGCCGCCGGAGCGGCCGCCGCAACCGGGCCGCGGGGCGGGGGCGTCGAATGCGCGCAGGCGAACGCCAGCAGGAGATTCGCGAGCGAGGCAAAGCGGAGGAGGCGCGCGAGGGGCGCTTCGCGCGTCGAAAGCGATCTCAAAATCTGGATCGGATCTGACCCTGGACCACGGTGCGGCGGAAGTCGTCTCCGCGCATCGTCACCATCAGGCACATCTCGAACAACCGGCTGCGGATCCGGCTGCCGATGCGGTCCTCGAGCCGGTCGCGCTCCCCCGACTGCGCGTCTGGCTCGTCCTCGAAGTTCGATGTCGCTATCGTGATCTTCTTCCGGTTGTAACGGGTGTTGAGAAGGTTGTAGAGGACGTCGAGCACCCACGGGTGCGGCTTGGACGCTCCGAGCTCGTCGAGCACGAGCAGCTCCGCTTCCGCCATCGGCGAGAGGATGGATTCCTTCGAGAGGTCCGCGTCGGGCCGGAAGCTCGTCTGAATCTTCATCAGCAGATCGGAAAAGTCGACGTAAAGGCCGGGGACACCCTTCTTTTCGACCAGGTCGGAGAGGATGGCGCACGCCAGGTGCGTTTTCCCGCGGCCGGAGGGCCCGAGCAGCAGCAGTCCCGCGTCGACCGCGGGCCAGGTGTCGACGAACTCGCGTGCGATGCCCTTCGCTTTCTTCAGGGACGCGTTCGTATCGGAGAAGTTCGCGAAGTTACAGACGCGATAGCGCTCCGGAATCCCCGCGGCCGTGACGCGGTCGGACTTCAAGAGCCCGTCGCGACACGCGCACGAGCGCGCCAGTTTCCGCCCGTCGACGTTCTGAAGCAGCCATCCCGTGCCGCCGCACGAGGCGCAGGGAACCGGGCCGGAAGGCATTTCTCCATTCTAACGTCGAGGCGCGTTGCCGAGCTGCCGTTCGCTTCGGCTCCCGCTTAGTGACGGTGGCGCAGATCTTTTCCTCTTGCGGCCGGTGACAGGGGCTGACCGAAGCGCCCTAGTTTTCGGGGAGGCCGCTTTCCATGTAGAAGCGGCGCTCGCGGGGGCTTTCCAGATATTTCTTGAGGTCCTGAAGGCTCGATTCCCATCCGGAGCCCACCTCGTCGCGGTAGCGTTCGTACTCCGCGCCCCCGTCTGGCACCCTGAATTCCACCGTCACGAGACAACCGGAGGCGGAGTCCTGGTCGGCAAAGGTCAAAGTCATGCCGAGCCCCTGAAGCGGTTCTCCAGCGGCCGGCTCGTATGAGATGTCGCGCACGACGAGGCGGCGGCCGATCTCGAATTCGACGATCTTCCCGAGCACGGTCGCCTC
>JBBQDF010000518.1:0-2330 GCA_038319475.1 Thermoanaerobaculia bacterium | reverse complement strand
GCCGCTCCCGAGGCCGCGGCCGCTGCTCCGTGAACAACCGCTCGAATCGCCCGTCCGTCGGGCCGGAGATCTCGAGGGCTTCCTTCGCGAAGCCGAGCGGCTGCGGTTGGTCCCGCATGCGGAAGACGCGATCGAGGCCTTCGGCGCGATATGGCAGGGAGACGGCGAGGCGGTCGCCGTCCTCGAGCCGGGGCGTGCTGAACACGAAGGGACGGTCGTCGTCCTCCACGACCGAGAAGTGGAGGCTCTGGGCCGATTCGTCGTAGGCGGCGCTCCGGTAGAGCAGCGACTCGAGGAAGCGGATCGACGGCTGGTTGTTCACGTCGTAGACCAGCTCCACGAAACCCTTGAGCGGCTCGGGCACCTCCGCGTAGAACGGCTGCAGGGAGGAGCCGTCCGCGCGGTCCGTCAGGATCCGGGTCAGCTCGCGCACCGCGTCGGCAAACTCCAGGAGGGACACGGCCCGGCGCCGCGTCTGCTCGATCAGCCGCGCAACGGGGGCCGCCTTGCTCTCGTCGAAGGACAGGAACGGACCGCCCGCCATCTCCGGGTTCCGCAGCGCCGCCACGTGGGCCTGCGGGTTGGCGACGAACGACTCCATCAGCCGCAGGTGCAGGTTGCCGACGTACATCGGCGCCGTCAGCGGCGACACGAGATATGGCCACGCGTACCACTGGTGGAAGAGCGGCTCAACGACCGCGTTCTGGCGCAGGTAGACGCCGCCGTTCATGCGCGACATGACGCCCCGATCCCGCCGGAGGCGATCGGGAGAAGTCGTCCGCGCGATTGCCGCTCCGTGCAGACTTCCGCCCGGGAGGTACCCGCCGCTGCGTTTCGATTCTGCATGGATCAGCTCAGGGAGCCGGCGTCGCCAGAGGCAGCAGGAAGACAAAGACGGAGTTTCGCCGAGGAGGTACCCGTGCGATCGTTTTTGTTGTGCATGGCGGTGAGGCGTGATGATAACAGAACGGTCGGGGGCGCGAAAGGCGTCGCGCAGGGCTGCTGACCCGAGGTTCCCGAGGCGCCGATCGTCCTTGTCCCGCAGACGTTTGCGCGCAGGGCGCGGACCGGCCGCACGGCCTCAGGGTGGCGGCCAGACGCGGTGCACCAGCCTCGCCGACTGGTTCTCGATGGCCACCGCGCCGGTCCAGCCCGGCGCCGCCTCGAGGTTATGAAGCGACCATGTCTCCGCTCCCGGCCCATCGAGGAGAACGAGAGCCGGCGGCGCGGAATCGAGCGTCACCTCGAACGACACGAGCGGCGTCAGAAGACCCGTCCCTTTCGCTTTCACGAAGGCTTCCTTGCGCGTCCAGCAACGCAGAAAGGCTTCCGACCGCTCGTGCGGCGGGAAGGCGCGAAGGGCGCGGATCTCCGAGGCGGCGAAAACGTGCGCGGCCATCGTCAGCGCCTCCGGAATCTCCCGAACTCTCTCCAGGTCGACGCCCACAGGCTTCCGCGCCACGGCTACG
Source organism: Thermoanaerobaculia bacterium (assembly GCA_038319475.1). Taxonomy (GTDB): domain Bacteria; phylum Acidobacteriota; class Thermoanaerobaculia; order UBA5066; family Gp7-AA6; genus JALYUA01. Next base: position 861 of record JBBQDF010000518.1, on the reverse strand, counting down.
ACACCGCGGTCCTCGCAGTGAGACAGGTTGAAGTGAAGGTCGGCGGGTTCCGCGAGGAAAGGCTTCCCGGAGGGGGAAACCTGGAGAGGAACGCGGGCCGGCTCCTCGCCTGCATAGTCGCCCAGTAGCGCACGCAGGAAGGCTCGCGCCAGGACGAAACGATCCCGGTCCCGCGCGAAGTGATAAAGGCTCGCCCGCTCCTGCTCTTCGGCGGAAAGCAGGCCGTGGGCGCCTTCGACGCCGTAAGCCGCGGGCCGAAGAGACAACCACCAGATATGGACCTCGTGTTCCGGGACGGCGATCACGGGCTCTTCACCTCGGGTGCTATCTCCCACGCGCCGGCCGGGGCGGTTCGGGTTCCTTCCGCGCTTCCGGCTCCGCCGAGAACAGGCCTCGCACCAGTCGGTCCTGATACTGGATCCAGGCGGCGAGCCTTTCCTTCGCCGTGGCAATGATCGCGGGCTCTCGAGCGGCGAGGTTCGTGGCTTCGCGGGGATCCCGGAGAAGGTCGAAGACCTCGAAGCGGTTGTCACCCGAGTGATAGATGAATTTCCGGTTGCCTTCCCGGTAGCCGAGTCGAAAGTCGGAGAGCCAGGACGCGAAATAGGCGCGGCCCGTCCGCGTCGTGCTCCAGAGCGAGCGGCCCTGCCAGACCGGTGGCGGCGGGATTTCCAGAAGATCGAGGATCGTCGGCGCGAGATCGACGATCCCTCCGACGTCCGGGTATCGCTCGCCATGAAATCGATCCGGCTGAATCAGCAGGAGAGGCACGTGAACGTTCTCTTCGTAGACGTCATTTCCGTGGGCAAAGCGGCCATGGCGCCCGAAGGCTTCGCCATGATCGCCGACCACGACGACCAG
>JBBQDF010000517.1:0-2336 GCA_038319475.1 Thermoanaerobaculia bacterium | reverse complement strand
GGCATCGCCGGCGGATGGCTTCCGGTCGCCGGAGGGTCGGCAGGACCGCCGGTCCGGCGGGCCGGGGCCTCGAGACCGAGGAACGAGCGGGTCGCGGGGGCCTCGTCCTCGGCACCCGTGTCTTCGAGCCCCAGCAGCGATCGCTTCAGAAGTCCCTCCGGGCCCCGGCCATCCACTACGGGAACGCACTCCGAGACGGCGGCCATCGGGATCGCGGTCCCTGATCTGGTTAACGTCGCCGCGTGGTGGAGGATTTCGCCCGCTCAGAGTTTAATCCCCCGGGCCCCGGCGCATCATGGGGCCCGGCGCATCATAGAGTCCGGGCCGTGACCGGGGAGAATGACGAAGCCGGGCGGCGCATCGTCGGGACCGTGCACATCGCGATGCTCTCGGCGGTGCCGTTGTACGGGGTGATCCTCTGGCTCCTGCGCGGCCATGCCGGCCTGTCGGGCGCGGGAAGCCCCCGCCCGAGGTTCGTCTTCGTCCTTCTGGCCGTCGGCGCCGCCGAGTGGGGCCTCGCGAGTATCGTCGGGCGCGCCCTTCTGCGCGCCGCGGGGCCCGGCGCCGGAGCCTCCGGGCGCGTTCGCCGGTATTTTCTGATCCGGTTCGCCGCAGCGGAGGCGATCGCCGTTTTCGGTCTCTTCGCCGGATTCACGGGCGGAACTTTTCGCGACGTGGCCCTCCTCCTGGCGGCTTCCGCCCTGGCGCTGCTCGCGTCCACCCCGACCAGGGCCGCGTGGGAGAGCGCGGTCGCACAGACGGGCATGGGAGTGCCGGGAGGCGGTAGGCCGAGGCCGTAGGGGGGAGACGGGCGTCAGGCGTCAGGCTCAGGCGCTCGACAAAGAGGGGCAGCGCGCGAATTGGAGCCAGCGGACTTCGCCCGGTTCCCCCTCGCAACACCCCTCGCGCCCCGCGCCCTGCCGCGACTTTCGCCTTCGCCTTCGACCTTCGACGAGCGCCCTCGGCGGTTCGCTCTGCTCGGCCGCGGTTGCCGCGTCGCTCCTCTTTCTGATAAAACCCGTCTCGCGAATCAGTGCGGGCGAAGGCCCGCTTTTTTATTCAATGAAAGTGAGCGAAAACACGGCCCTGGAGGTCGCTTCTATTGCTGCGGACAAGGGCTGCCGTCTTCTCGCCATCGAAAGCGCGGGAACCGGCCGCTTTTCGTCGCTTCGGGTGGTCCTGGAACGCGCCAACGGCGACCCCGTGACCGTCGAGGACTGCGAGGCGGTTTCGCGGGACGTTTCGGACCTGCTCGACCGTTGCGAAGAGATTCCCCATCGATACGCGCTGGAGGTTTCCTCCGCCGGGCTCGAACGCAAGCTCTACTCGCTGGACGACGCGACCCGCTTCGTCGGCCGGCGTGTCAAGGTCCGGACCGAGACCCCGGTAGTCCCCGAACGGTTGAACCCCGAGGGGCGGGGCGCCCTCTCCCCGGCGCGCAACTTCGGGGGGCGGCTCGACCGGGTGGAAGACGACGTCCTCCGGGTCGTTGATGAGGCGGAAGGCAGAATTTATAATGTCCGTTTCGGCGAGATCCGGTTGGCGAGACTCGACTTCCAATGGCCGGAGCGCCGTCAGGCGAATGGAGAGAGCGGTCCCAGATGATTATTGATCCGTCGGTCATCCGACAGGTTTCGCGCGAGAAGGACATCGACCCGGAAAAGATGTTCGGCGCGCTCGAAGAAGCCATGTCTTCCGCGGCCCGCAAGTACTACCACGACAAGGCGGTGGTGACCTCGATCGACCGCAAGACGGGCGAGATGATCGCGTACTCCCGCCGGACCGTGGTCGACGAGCTCGACACCGAATCCGAGGAGCCGCCGCCGCAGATCTTGATCGACGAAGCGCGCGAGTTGATCGCAAAGCTCGGGACGAAGGGCGACGTTCGCATCCTCCGGGCCTCGGCGGTCGAAGGCGAGCCTGCGGCGGAAGTCTCGGAGCTCGCGCTCGGCGACGAGATCCGCCAGTACCGCGAGCCGGTGGGACTCGGCCGCATCGCGGCGCAGACGGCCAAGCAGGTGCTGTACCAGAAGGTCCGCGAGGCCGAGCGAGACAACATCTACAACGAATATTTCCCGAAGTTAGGCGAGCTGATGAGCGGGACCGTGAAACGGTTCGAGCGCGGCGACATGATCGTCGACCTGGGCAAGACGGAAGCGATCATTCCGCGCGACCAGCAGTCCCGCGCCGAGCGCTACGGCCAGGGCGAGCGGATCCGCTCGATCCTCTTCGACGTCCACCGCAACCCCAAAGGGCCGCAGCTCGTCCTGTCGCGCACCGACCCTCGGCTTCTCATCCGGCTCTTCGAGATGGAGGTGCCGGAGATTTACGACGGG
>JBBQDF010000516.1:0-2352 GCA_038319475.1 Thermoanaerobaculia bacterium | reverse complement strand
GGGCGACCGCGGTCGAGAGCCCCCGCAGCTTCCGGCGCGTCATCGGAGACCTCCGGCCGCCCGGAGCACCGCGGAGAGAGACAGGAGCGCGAATCCGAACAGGAGGAGAAGGGGACCCGGAGTGGCGGTCGAGGGCATTTCGCCGAACACATGCTCGGCGCTCCAGCCGTCGGGCAGCTGCACGGGAAGCGGCCTCGCATCGCACGCAGTTCCCTTTCCGACCGTCGATGTCACGTCCACCGCGACGAGGCTCGTGAAGCTGGAGACCAGGTGGTGCGCGAGCGCGACTTCGACGACGTCGCGGCGGACCTTCGCGGCGTCCGCGCCGGCAGTCGCCGAGTCCATGAGCGAGGCGATCTTCGAACGGGCCCACAGGCGGGCCACACCCGAGTCGTCGCGGGAAGCCGTCAGCGTGAGCCGATGCGACCAGGGCTGCCCGGCGCGATCCCCCGTGACGTTCACGCCGGTCGAGCCCCTGGAAAGACGCACGGCGACGACGAGAGGCTCGCCGGCGTAGAGGTCCGGAATCTTCGACGGCCAGGACTCCGCATTCGCGTCGTCCCATTCGACTTTCAGATTGGTCAGGATCGGTGCCTCGAGCTTGCGGAAGAGCGCGGTCATTTTCGGCTCGACTTCCCCGGGGTTGGCCACGTAGGTGAACGTGCCGCGCCCGAAAAGCGCCGCGCGCGTCATGAAATGCGAGTTCGGCGCGGAGCCGAGCCCGACGGTGAACAGGCGGCTCTTCCCGAGGTGCTTTTCGATGAAGGAGAAGAGCTCTTCCTCGTTGCCGACCGCGCCGTCCGTCATGAAGAGAACCTGCCGGACGGAAGACTCTTCGCCCGACACCTCGAGCGCCGCGGCCAGGGCGGCGAGCATCTCCGTGCCCCCGTCCGCCCGAAGCTGTCCCACCCAGCGCCGGGCGCTTTCGACGGCGTCGGGAAGCGCCCGCCGGCTTTCCGGAAAGAGGCGCCGGGTCACGCTGTTGAACTCGATCACGTTGAACCGGTCCTCGGGACCGAGCCGCGAAAGAGCCAGAGCGAGCGCCGCCTTCGCGCCTTCGATCGAGGTCCCGTGCATCGAGCCGGACGTATCGATCACGAACACCGTCTCGCGCGGCAGACGGGTGCCAGGCTCCGCGGCGGCGTCGGGCGGGACCACCAGCAACAGCGCGTAGAGCTCGCCTCCGAGCGTCTGCGTGAAGACGGACGCGCGGGGGTCGCGGCCGAGGTCTGGCTCCCAGGAGAGCTCGAAGTCGCGATCCGCGGGAATCGTGCGATCCGCCAGCGTCACGAGCGTCTGGTTTCCTTGTCCCGCCTCGGTGCGGAGCGCGTGCGTCCCGCTCGTGACGCGCCGCAGCGGAAATCCCGGGTCGAGGTTGACCTTCAGGTGCACGGGATTGGACAGCCCCGCGGCCGGATGTGCGACCGGAGGCGTGATCCGCCGGGCGTCGGGCACACGGTCGGTGTTCGCCGCCCATCCGGAACGGGGGCCTCCGGGCGCGGCGGCGCTTTCCTTGCTCGGGTCCTTGTGCTCGTTCTCGTCCGTTACGGCCGCGGGTGCACCCGGTATGTACCTCGGAGCGACGACCATCGGAAACCGAAGACGGAAGCCGCCCTGGTCGAACCGCAGCGCTTCCTGGTACTCGATGACCACCTGCACTTCTTCGCCCGCGCCGATGCTCGCGACGGAGGTCGTGAACATGTTCGGTCGCTCCTGCTCGAGAAGCGACGCCTTGCGGCCCTCCGCTTTCGCCTGCTCGTAGACCTTTCTGGCTTCCTCCCTCTCCCGGATCTCGCCCTCGATGATCCGGTCGCCAACGACGAGGCGCATCGTGTCGACCGCGGATCCTTCGGGCAGCGGGAAGACGTAGATTCCTTCGACGCAGGTCCCTGTCCCGTTTGAGAACCGCTGCGACACGCTCGTGCGCGCGATCATCCCGGTGACCCGGATCGACACGTCTGTGTCCAGAACGGGGGCGGGCAGGTAGAGACCCGGACTGGCGGTCTTTAAGAGCAGCGCTCCGGCGCGGGCGTCTTCGGGACGCACCGGCTCGCCCCGCCCGAACGCCGGACGCGACAGAAGCGCGAGGATGAGGGCCGCGGCGGCGCGGCGGAAACGAGAGCCCGAATTCGCGAGTGACATCTGATACCTCCTGGGATGCAAGGAGACCTTCCGGGCAGGACGTCCACGTGCCGCTCGCGTGGAATTTCCGGGGAGAGATGTGGCGAATCCGTGGCGCCGCTTCCGCGCCCGGGCAAAGCGCGCCAGAATGCGGCTGATGAAAACCGCAAATCCGGAGACGGTGGCGGTCGTGGACGACGAGCCCGCGATCCGCGAGACGGTGAGCTTCGC
>JBBQDF010000515.1:0-2371 GCA_038319475.1 Thermoanaerobaculia bacterium | reverse complement strand
CCGGGGTGGGAACGGAATTCAACCTCGCCTCCGTCGGATTCGGCGCGGACACAAAGCCCGTGGTGCTGGCGCGGGCGCCGGGCACCCAGGCTGAATCGGCAGTCTCTCCCGACGGACGCTACGTCGCATACTCCTCGTGGTTGGCGGGCCGAAGCGAGGTCGAGATCCGGCCCTTCCCGTCAGGCGAAGGAAAATGGCAGGTGTCCTCCGATGGCGGACGATCCCCTCGGTGGGGCCGGCGCGGGGACGAGCTCTTCTACGCGCGTGACAACGACATCATGGCCGTGCAGGTGAAGACGTCGCCCACGCTGTCGCTGGGACCTCCGCGGAAGCTGTTCACACGGGAACCGAGCGGAGCGAAGCTCGTCTGGTTCGGGATCCTCGTGGACGGCTTCGAGACGGGCGAAGACGCCGGTCGTTTTCTGATGTTGAAGAACGCCGGAGCCGGCGACCCGGGCCGAGGACGGACGATCGCGATCGTGCAGAACTGGTTCGCGGAGTTCCGGGGGAAGGCGACGCAGTGACGACTTCGAGGCAAAGGCGATTTCGGCAGGGCAGGACCGTCCTCTTCGAGTCGGGCATTCGCCGGCTTTCGCGGCGGAAGGACTGAAGTGACTCTGTCAGCCTACCGAACGACCATGCCCTCGTGAAGCGACTCGTGATTCACGGGGGATCGTCTGAGCGAGAAGAGAAGTGACCTCTGGACGGACCTGGACTTTCCGGAAGGTGCGAGGGGTCGTCACATTCGCTCGCAGAGCTCGATGGACGGTTGATCCATCTTCCCGTTCGCCCTCTTCGAAGCGCGCACCGCACATCCCCCGGTCACCGCGCCGACTGATTTCGAGCCGGAGTCGGAGGGGCCGAAGGGGCCTCAGGATCATCGAACGGTAGAATCCCTCGACAATTCATGGCCATCGTTGCCGGCTCCCGGCTCGGCCCATACGAGATCCTCGCCCCCATCGGCGCGGGAGGGATGGGCGAGGTGTATCGGGCGAAGGACCCGCGCCTCGGCCGCGACGTCGCGATCAAGGTGCTGCCGGCGTCCTTCTCGGCAGACCCGGACCGGCTGCGCCGCTTCGAGCAGGAAGCGCGGGCCGCCGGGATCCTGAATCATCCGAACATCACCGCGGTGCTCGACATCGGCGAGCACGAGGGCGCGCCCTACGTGGTCCAGGAGCTTCTCGAGGGCGAGACGCTGCGGCAGGCGCTGGCGGGCGGCCTCTCTCCGCGAAAGGCCATCGACCACGCGATCCAGATCGCCCACGGCCTGGCGGCGGCGCACGAGAAAGGGATCGTCCATCGGGATCTCAAACCCGAGAACATCTTCGTCACCCGCGACGGCCGCTTGAAGATCCTCGACTTCGGCCTGGCCAAGCTGACGCACCTCGAGGAAAGCTCTCAGGCCACCAACCTGCCGACGGCGACGGTGGGGACCGAGCCGGGGATGGTGCTCGGCACGCTCGGCTACATGTCGCCCGAGCAGGTGCGCGGCCGGCCGGCGGACGCGAGGAGCGACATCTTCTCCTTCGGGGCGATTCTCTACGAGATGCTCGCGGGCCAGCGGGCGTTTAAGGGCGACTCGGCGGCCGACACGATGTCGGCGATCCTGAAGGAAGACCCGGCGGATCTCTCCGTCACAAACCAGAACATCGCTCCCGGCGTCGAGCGTATCGTCCGCCACTGTCTCGAGAAGAATCCCGAGCAGCGATTCCAGTCGGCGCGCGATCTCGCCTTCGACCTCGAGGCGCTTTCCGGCGTCTCCGCGCCAACGCGCACGGTCGCAGCCGCAGCCCGCGCGGGCACGCCCAGGCGCCGTGTCCCCGCTCTGGCAGCGCTCGGAGTGGCCGTTCTCGTCGCCGCCGGCGCCTATTTCGCCGGCAGCCGCGCCGGGCGGAGCGGACGCACCGAAGAGATTTCGTTCCGGCAGCTCACGTTCAAGAACCAGCCGATCTTCAACGCGCGCTTTGCGCCGGATGGAAAGACCGTGGTGTTCAGCACAGCGCCGGCCGGAAACGCGCCCGAGATCTTCTCCTGGCGGCCCGACTCTCCCGGCGCCGTCTCCCGCGGGCTGCAGCGAGTTCACCTGCTCTCCGTGTCCTCGCGCGGCGAACTCGCCGTGCTGACGAACGCTCGCTTCGTCCGCCACAAGATGTTCCTCGGAACTCTCGCCCGGATGCCGCTCGAGGGAGGGGCCCCGCGCGAGCTCGCCGACGGTATCCGCGAGGCCGACTGGTCGCCCGACGGATCGGAGCTCGCCGTCACGCGAAGCGTCGGCGGCAAGGACCGCCTCGAGTTTCCGCTCGGAAAAGTCCTGCTCGAGACGGGCGGCTACTTTTCCGACATCCGATTCTCCCCCGATGGAAAGCGGATC
>JBBQDF010000514.1:0-2372 GCA_038319475.1 Thermoanaerobaculia bacterium | reverse complement strand
TGCGTTCGCGCGACCCTCGGAGCGCCGGAGGTCGGTGGCCTCCGCCGGCTCGTCCTCTCGCGCACCTGGGGAGGAGCGGAACTGTTGAGCCGTTCCGAGGCGATCCGCATCGACGGCGACGCCTAGTCTCTCGGATCGCGCTGCGCCATTCTGGCGTGGATCTCGCACATGGACGCACATGGACCCGATGTGAGCCCGACGCACCGCGAGCTGACGTGTCATCTGGAAAAATCCGGGCATTCCCGCGTCCTCGTCTTCAGACGCCAGGACGGTCTCGAAATCCTGGTCCTGCCCGCGGAACGGCTGGACATGCGGACGCTGGAGAAGGTGGAAGCGAAGGAAATCCGGTGCGCGGTCGCCACACCGGCTCCCGACGGAACGAGTGCGCTTCAGATGACGAGCACCGAAGGCGATGTCCTGTTTCAACAGAAAATCTGGATCGGGTCCGGCACCTGGAATCGAGTGCTGGGGTCCACCTGACAATTGCCTCCGGTCTCTGACGCCGGACGCAACGTCCTGCGAACAGCGCTCGAGACTCCCCCGCCACCTCAGACAGTCAGGATCGAGTCGAACCCGCCGAAGGGATCGACGTCACGGGCCGGATTCCCGGGGTCCTCCCGCCAGTGCACGCCGTCGATCAACAGCTTGTATCGGTGGCGCCCGGCGGCCGGCGTTTTGATCGACACTCTCCAGGTGCCATCCGGCTGCCTCTCGTATCGCGCCCGATGACCGTCCCACCCGTTGAAGTCGCCGGCGAGACTGACCCGCCGCGCCTGGTGGTCGTGGTAGAGAAAAACGACCCGGCCATCTTCGATCCGCGGGATCGCGTGGGACCCGCGGGCGTCGGGATCGTGGCCGCGCGCGCGTTCGTCGGCCGCGGCTTCCACGGCCCGTCCCGCATGCACGACGCCGAAGCCCTGCCGCTCCGCCGGCGCGCCCTCGATCCGCTCCGCCGTCGAGATCAGCAGCGACTTCACCGACGCGGGGGTGAGCGCCGGATTTGCCTCCAGCATCTGAGCCACGATCGATGTCACGATCGGCGCCGCGAACGATGTGCCGTCGACGTGCTGATAGTGCGCGGCAACGATCTTCCTTTCCTTCAGACACGCGCGAAGGGCTGAGCGGATCGCATCGGGCTCCCCGCCCCTGACCTCCTCGGGAAGGTCTGCCGCGTCCCCGAGCTCGATCGAAAGCAGCGGCAGATCCTCGTCCTCTCCCGCCGCGAGGGTCGACAGCGATTCCGCGGCACGGTACTCGGGAGTGCCGACCGGGATGGGAGCGGCGACCTCCATCGCGGGGGCGATCAACTCGGGTTTTGCCAGGCCGTCGGGAGTGCTGCCGAAGCTGGAGATGTACAGCGCGAAGGCGTGCCCGTCTTCGCCGCGCCAGTCGTGGTACCCGCCCACCGTAATGACCGAGGGGGCAGACGCGGGCGGCAGAGCAGAGTGTTCGGCCTGGCCGCCGGAATTTCCCGCGGCGGCGACGACGACCAGGCCGCGCGAAACCGCTTCCTCCGCGAGTTGATTCACCCGGCTCTCCGGCAGGGAGAGGTCCTGGTCGCCGCCGAGCGACACGTTCACTATTCGCACCCCGAACTTCTCGAAGTTCGCGAGCAGCCATTCGAAGGCCCGGGCGATCCCCTCATCGTGGATCGAGCCCTCCCGGCCGACTTTCACCAGCAGAAGACGCGCGGACGAAGCGAGGCCGCGATACGCGCCGTCCGAGAGGGTCCCGTCCCCGGCGGCCACCACGGACGTCTGCGTGCCGTGCCACTCCCAGGGGCGCACCGGCCCGCCCGGCGAGAGTGTGGCGGCCGGATCCTCGACGTCGTGGAAAGCCACGACGCGCCCGCTCTCGACGAGATCCGGGTGGGCCGTGAAGCCCGCGTCGAGGAAGCAGATCGTGATCCCCCGCCCGGAAAATCGCGGGTCCGCGTCCAGCCGTTCGGCGGTCGAGAGTCCGGCGGCGGGGCCCGGCGAATGCGGAGGATGTCGGTTGTCGTCTTCCATGTTGTTCGAGCGAGCGGTCAGGTTATCCCGGCTCCCGAGCAAAGAAAAAAGGGGGCCTCCCGGCTCCCCTTTATGCTCCGTGCCGCCGGCGTAGAAACCTCGTCAGCTCTTGGCCTTGTGCGTCCGGCGCAGCTCGGTGACCCACATTTTCCCATCTTTTTCCGCGTAGTCGAAGTGAATGGAATCGCCGACCTGCAGCTCGGGCAGCGTGACGTGCTTCATTTTCGTGGTCTCCGTCCAGTAGAGCGACCACTCGTCGGACTTCTCCCCGGAGACAACCATCATTTTCTGATCCGTGTCGATCCGCACGATCTTGCCTTCATGCGGCCGTTTGTCTGCGAGAGCGGCCATAGAGAGAACGAA
>JBBQDF010000513.1:0-2373 GCA_038319475.1 Thermoanaerobaculia bacterium | reverse complement strand
GAGATCGGGCCTCGGGACCGTCTCGGCGAGGAGCGAGTAGAGGCGGTCGTAGATGAGCAGCTCTGAATCGTCCAGGTTCAGGCACGCGAAGATCTTGTCCTTGGGAAAGTGGTAGTCGGCGAGCACGAGCGTCGTGAAGAGGTCGATCTGCGCGATTTCGCGCTGTTGCTGGTATCGGGAGAGCAGGAAAAAGAGTTGCGTCTGAAACGCGGAGCCCTTCTTTTTCTTGTAGAACTCGCCCAGAAACGGGTTGTCGACGTCCTCGAGGATCTCGGTTCCGTGGAAACGCCTGGACAGCAGCTCGACGAGCGACGTCTTCCCGACGCCGATCGGGCCGTCGATGGCGACGTGCCGGAGCTTGACGTCGCCTTCTGAAGGAATCGCCATCTGCGGCGGATCTTACTCCCGGGGCCGGACTCCTCCGCTGACCTCCGCGGCCTGGTTCTCTCGTCGGTTTCGACGCCCGCCCGAGCCGTGATCTCAGGTCGACGCACCGCCGGCTTTGATGAGAACGTCCGCGATCCCGAACGCCGCCAGGGCCACCGAGACAAATCCGTTCGCAGTGAAAAACGCGCTGTCGATGCGCGAGAGATCGTTGGGGCGGACGATCGCGTGCTGATACACGAGCGCCCCCGCGGTCAGCCCGATTCCGATCGCGAAAAGCCCGCCGCCACCGGAGATCCGCCACACGGCTCCCAGAAGAGGAAGCATGAGGAGATGGAGAAGCGCGGAGACCGTCAGAGCCTTCGCGCCTCCCCAGCGGGCGGGAATCGATCGAAGGCCCGCGCGGCGGTCGTGCTCCTCGTCCTGCAGCGCGTAGATGACGTCGAATCCGGCGGTCCAGAAGAGCACCGCGAGGCCGAGCAGGATGGGCTCGAGGTCGAGCGTGCCGCGCACCGCGATCCACGCGCCGACGGGTGCCAACGCCAGGCAGAGCCCGAGAACGAAGTGAGAGGCCCACGTGAATCGCTTCGTGTACGAGTAGAGGAAGAGAAGCCCGAGCGCCACGGGAGAGAGGAGCAGGGTCAGCCGGTTCAGCCACGCCGCCGCCAGGAGAAACAGCAGCGCGGAGGCCGCCAGGAAAACCCGGACGAAAGTTTCCGACAGCGCGCCGGAAGGAAGCGCGCGGGACGCCGTGCGGGGATTCGCGGCGTCGATCTCGCGGTCGGCCAGACGGTTGTGAGCCATCGCCGCGCTGCGCGCGCCGACCATGGCGAGAAGGATCTTCGCGATCGTGGCGGCGGACGGAACGCCGCGCGCCGCGAGGACCGCCGAGAGGAGGGCGAACGGCAGCGCAAAGAGGGTGTGGGAGAACTTGATCATCTCGAGGGTCGTTCGCGCGGAGCGGGCGAGCCCGGCCGCGCGGCTCATCCGCGGGCCGGTTCGGGCGGGGGCTCGCCGGTCCAGTGGTCGGCGGGGCCCGGCAGCTCGACGTGGAGCCACCGCGCGGCCCGCACGCAATAGGCATCGAGGAACCGGTCCATCGAGGGCGCCTCCAGATAGAACGCGGGCGTCGGAGGGGCCACGATCGCTCCCGCCCGCGTGGCCCGACGCATGTTCTCGATGTGAACGAGGGAATAAGGCGTCTCCCTCAGCGCGAGAACGAGAGGGCGCCGCTCCTTCAGGCACACGTCTGCCGCGCGCTGCAGGAGTCCGCGGGAGATCCCGTTCGCGATCGCGCCGAGCGTTCCGGCGCTGCAGGGGATGACGATCATTCCCGCCGTCGAGTAGGAGCCGGACGCGATCGAGGCGCCGACTTCCTCGTGGGAATGAAGGATCATTTTCTTCGCCGCTTCGCTCGACGCGGTCAACCTTCGCACCCACTCGGCCGCGTTCGCGATCTCCGGGTCGAGCTCGGACCGGGCAACGCGCAAGGCGGACGGCGAAAGCACGAGATGGACCCTCGCCACGCCCTCCGCCTGAAGCGCCAGCTCGACGAAGCGGCGGGCCAGAAGACCACCCGACGCTCCCGAGACCCCCACGACGATTTCGGATCCCGCCATGCGCGGCGAGTCTACCTGCGCGAATTGCCGACAACCGTTCTGTCGCGCGACAAGAACGGTTGACACCGTCGCGGGGACGCGCCCGCGCGGCTTTTCACGCCGGTCTTTCGGGTCGCTGACAAGCGCGTGTGTCACCCGAGCGGGCCTCTCTCCCATCGTTCTTTCCCGCATCTCGTTCGCCCCGAAGGTCTTGCGCGCAGACAGCCGCGGGGCATGCCTCTCGCGCTTCTGGGTCGGAAAGAAAAGGAGGGCCGATGGAGAACGCCTGACGCGCAGGACCCGATGAGGACACGCCCCTGAATCGATCCCGGAACACCCGAATCGCAGAAAACAACCGCAAACAGAAAGGATCCCGATGAAAAACGCTTTT
>JBBQDF010000512.1:0-2374 GCA_038319475.1 Thermoanaerobaculia bacterium | reverse complement strand
GTGGAAGTGCGCGCGCTCGACGGCGTTTCCCTGTCGATCGCTCCCGGCGAGTTCGTGGCGGTCATGGGCCCCTCGGGCTCCGGAAAGAGCACGTTCATGAACATCGTTGGATGCCTCGACCGGCCCACTTCAGGCCACTATTACCTCGACGGCACCGATGTCTCCGGCCTCGATCGCGACGAGCGGGCCCAGATCCGCAACGGAAAAATCGGGTTCGTCTTCCAGGCGTTCAACCTGCTCGCGCGGACTTCGGCGATGGAAAACGTCGAGTTGCCCCTCATCTACGCCGCCGCCGCGCACACCTCAAAGGAGCGCGCCGAAAAGGCGCGGCGCTGTCTCCAGATCGTGGGCCTCGCCGGGCGCGAGGACCACATGCCGAGTCAGCTTTCAGGCGGGCAGCAGCAGCGGGTCGCGATCGCCCGCGCTCTGATCAACGAGCCGAAGCTGATCCTGGCCGACGAGCCGACGGGCAACCTCGACACGCGCACGTCGGAAGAGGTCATGGCGGTGTTTCAGGAATTGAACAACCGTGGAAAGACCGTCGTTTTGATCACGCACGAGCCGGACATCGCCGAGTACGCGCGGCGGGTCGTCTTGTTTCGGGATGGCAAATTGGTCGAGGACCGTCCGGTCGAAAGCCGCCGGTCGGCGACCGCGAAAGCGTGAGGTCCGCGTGCTGAAATTCATGACGATTTTGAAGGTCGGGATGAAGGCGATCGTTCGCAACAAGCTCCGCTCGACGCTGACCGCGCTCGGGATCATCATCGGCGTCGCCTGCGTGATCGCGATGATCGCCGTCGGCGGCGGCGCTCAGGCGGCGGTGCAGCAGCAGATCTCCTCTCTCGGGACGAATTTCCTGATGATCTTTCCCGGCGCGGCGACCCAATCCGGCGCGCGCCTCTTCACGGGGCAATCGACGATCACGGACGAGGACGTCACCGCGGTTAAAGCCGAATGTCCTTCGGTCGCGTACGTCTCCCCGGCGGCCCGCTCCGCCGGCCAGGTGGTTTCCGGCAACCTGAACTGGGGAACTTCCGTGCAGGGCGTCGGCGTCGACTGGCCGTTCATCCGCTCGTGGAACGTCGAAAAGGGCAGCTTTTTCGGAGATTCCGAGGTCCGCTCGGCGGCCAAGGTCGTGGTGCTCGGCGCAACCGTGGCCCGATCTCTCTTCGGCGACGAAAACCCGGTGAGCCAGACCGTCAGAATCAAGAACTTCCCCTTCAGGGTGATCGGCGTTCTCGAGTCCAAAGGCGGCAGCACCATGGGCCAGGACCAGGACGACACCGCGGTCGCACCGTACACAACCGTCATGAAGCTCTTGAAACGCACAACCAAGATCGACATGTTCATGGCGTCCGCCGTGTCCCGCGGCGCGGTCGACGAGGCCCAGACGGAGATCGATGGGCTGCTGCGGCAGCGGCACCGGCTCGGGCCGGGGCAGGACGCCGATTTCCAGATCCGGTCCCAGCAGGAGATCGCGCAGACGGCGGATCAGACTTCCAGGCAGATGTCGGCGCTTCTCGCGGCGATCGCCTCGATCTCCCTTCTGGTCGGGGGCATCGGGATCATGAACATCATGCTGGTGTCGGTGACGGAACGGACGCGGGAAATCGGCATCCGGATGGCAATCGGCGCCAAGGGCCGCGACATCCTCACGCAGTTCTTAATCGAGGCGCTGACTCTCTCCGTGGCGGGAGGCGCGATCGGAATCGCGCTCGGCATCGCTGCCTCGAGATTCCTGGCCTGGAAGCAGCAGTGGCCGATCGTCCTGGCGCCCGAGGCGGTCCTCCTGGCCTTCGGCTTTTCCGCCGCCATCGGGATCTTCTTCGGCTTCTACCCCGCAAGGAAAGCCTCGCGTCTCGACCCGATCGACGCCCTGCGTTACGAGTAACGCCCCGCCGCGTCCCTCGCTCGTCACCCCGGCCGTCTCCACCGGCGCTCCCCCATAGCCAGCAGAGCCGCGCTTCAGGCAAGCCGGTGGTGAAGCTCGCCACGAGAGGAGTCTCCTGACCGAAGGGAAGGAGGAGCCTCTCGGGGCGGGAGCCGAAGCGTCCCGGAGTGAGCGGAGGCGACGTGCAGGCGACGGTTGCCCCTACAATGTCCTTAAACAACATGCGCCCTCGCTGGTCCGCCGGCTCCCGCCGGCTGCTGTCCGGGTTTGCCCGGCTGCGTCGAACCCTGTCTCCCCGGCGCAGCCTCGCCGCGAGGCTGCTGTTCGGGTTCTTCCTCGCGTTCCTGATCCCCGGCGCTCTCATCGTCTTCATCCTGACGCGGCGTTTGAACGAGCTGAAGGACAACTCCGTCCAGCAACTGACGGCGGCGCGTGTCGCGCAGGCGTCCGTGCAGATCCAGCAGGACGCGGGATTCCGGGCCG
>JBBQDF010000511.1:0-2382 GCA_038319475.1 Thermoanaerobaculia bacterium | reverse complement strand
GATCCCGGTCGTAAAGGCGGACGCCTACGGCCACGGCGCGGTCGCGGTCGCCCGGCGCCTCTGGCAGGAAGGAGCGCGCAGGTTCGGCGTTGCGCTCGCCGAGGAAGGCGTCGCCCTGCGGGACGCGAGAATCGCGGGCGAGATCCTGGTTCTCTCCTCGGGCGAACCGGCCGACGCCGAGATCTTCTCGAGCGCGCATCTCACTCCGACAGTTCACGACCTCACGCAGACGAGGGCGCTCGCCGCCGCGGCCGCGCGGCTTCCCTCGCGGATCCCGGTTCACGTGAAGATCGACACCGGAATGGGTCGCCTCGGTTTTAGAGCCGGCGAGTGGCCGGCAATGGTCGAAGCGCTGCGGCAGAGTCCCACGCTTCGCCTGACCGGAACGTTCACGCAGTTTGCGAGCGCGACGAATCCGGAGTCCGGTGCGACGGCGGCTCAGATCGCCGCGTTCCAGTCGGCGGTCGCGATGCTGCGCGAAGGCGGTCTTGACCCGGGCCTGCTCCACGCTTCCAATTCCGCGGGCGCGCTGGCGTTTCCGGAAGCGCGGTTCGACGCGGTGCGCACGGGGATCGCGCTCTACGGAATTGCTCCGTCGGAAGAAGTCGGAGACCCGGGACTTCGAGCGGCGATGTCGCTCGAGACGGAAGTTCTGTCGGTCAAGATGGTGCCGCCGCAAACGCCGCTCGGATACGGCGGAAGCTTCGTGACCTCACGGCCGACGCGCGTGGCCGTGCTTCCGATCGGCTATCATGACGGCTTCCGGCGCTCGTTATCCGGGCGTATCGCCGTCCTTTTACGCGGAGGGAAGGCGCCCGTCGTGGGTGCCGTGAGCATGGATCTCGTTCTAGTGGATGCCACCGACAGCGGCGCGGAGCGCGGAGACAGGGTCGTTCTCCTCGGGACAGACGGCTCGAACCGGATCGACGCGTGGGATCTCGCCCGCGCCGCCGGGACGATCCCGTACGAGATCGTCTGCGGGTTCTCCGCGCGCGTGCCCCGCGTCTACCGTTCATGAGGTTCTTCGAAGCGATCGGGCGCGCCGTGCTCCGCGTCCTCGAGGAATTCGGGCACGTCTTCCAGATGATGGGGCGGGTGGCGGGCTGGACGTTTCGTCCGCCTTACGACGTGCCCGAGTTCTTTCGCCAGATGGTGCGCGTGGGCGTCGATTCCGTCCCGGTCGTGTTTCTGACGACGCTGTTCACGGGCATGGTGATGGCGCTTCAGACGGTGAACGGGTTTGCCCGCTTCCACGCCGAGAGTCTCGTCGGCAGTGTTGTGGCGCTGTCACTGACCCGGGAGCTCTCGCCGGTTCTCTGCGCGCTGATGGTCACCGGGCGCGTGGGCAGCTCCATGGCGGCCGAGCTCGGCTCGATGCGCGTGACGGAACAGATCGACGCGCTCACGGCGCTCGGCACCGAGCCCGTCCAGTACCTCATGGTGCCGCGGATCGCGGCGTCCATCGTCATGATGCCTCTTCTCGTCATCATGGGCGACGCCGTCGGCATCTACGGCGGGTATCTGGTGGCCGTGAAGCTCCTCGGCGTGAACCCCGTGCGGTATCTCGAGAACTCGTTTCAGTTTCTGCACATCGGCGAGGACATCGTGTCGGGAATGATCAAGGCCGCGGTCTTCGGGCTCATCTTCTCTCTGATCGCATGCGTCCGGGGTTACTACACCTCCGGAGGCGCGGAAGGGGTGGGGCGCTCGACGACGCGCGCCGTCGTCAGCGGAAGCCTTTCCGTGCTCTTCGCGGATTTCTTTTTGACGAAGCTGCTGTTCTGATGGAGGCGCGCCGCCAGGAGCCAGTGCGGGAGACCGGACCTGCGCCGAAGCTGCGGGCCGAGGACCTGCACAAGTCGTTCGACGGCCGCGTCGTGCTCGACGGACTGAGCTTCTCCGTGGCGGAGGGCGAGTCGCTCGTGATCGTGGGCCCTTCCGGAACCGGGAAAAGCGTCCTCTTGAAGCACCTCATCGGGCTCTTGAAGCCCGACTCCGGGCGCGTTTTCGTCGACGGCCAGGACGTGTGGGCGATCTCGGACCGGCAGCGCAACGAGCTGCGCAAGGAGTTCGGGATGTCTTTCCAGGAGGGGGCGCTGTTCGACTCGATGAACGTGTACGAAAACGTGGCTTTCCCGCTGCGCCGCTCGGGGCGCCCGACCCGCGAGATCCGCGACCGGGTCCGGGAGTGCCTGGACATCGTCCACCTGCCGAATGTCGAAGAGAAGAGGCCGTCTGAGCTTTCGGGCGGCATGCGCCGCCGCGTCGGGTTTGCGCGGGCGATCGCCCACGAGCCCGACATCCTGCTTTTCGACGAGCCCAACACGGGTCTCGATCCGATCATGACCGACGTCATCGATGAGGTGATCCTCAACATGCGCG
>JBBQDF010000510.1:0-2392 GCA_038319475.1 Thermoanaerobaculia bacterium | reverse complement strand
GGTTACGCGCTCACGACGGAAGACCACGACGGCCTGATCCTCCGACCGCGGGAGACGGTGGACGGAGCGACGCCGTCATCCAACTCGGTCGCGGCTTCGAACCTGCTTCGCCTGCACGGCTTCACCGGGAATCCGCGCTTTCGCGAAAAGGCGGAGGGGATCTTCTCTCTTTTTTCGACGTACCTGACACGCGCCTCCGCCGCGCTTCCCAGAATGTTGGGCGCGCTCGACCGCGCGGTCCACCCCTCGCGCGAGGTGGTGCTCTCGGGAGAGAAGGGCCGCCCGGATTTCGAGGCGCTGAGAGAGGTGGTTTCCGCGGATCCGGCGCTCGACCGCGTGGTCGCCCACGCCGATGCCGCGGGCAGCCTCGCCGGCATCTCGCACCTCGTCGAGGGACGCGCGGGCGACGGGCCCGCCCGAGCCTTTCTCTGCCGGGACTTCGCCTGCCACCTCCCCACCTCGGACGCGGCCGAGCTCGCAGCCGAGCTCCATGGCTGATCGCGCCGGCGGAGCGCGCGCCGGGTTCCGCATCGTGCCCCCCGGTGAGCCGCCGGCGCCCCGTGCGCGCCGCCCCGGGCCAGCGGTGCTGCTCGTTCTCGTCTACGCGGCGCTCTTCGGCGCGGGGCTCTGGTGGTTCCGGGCGCGCAGCCCTCTTTTTCGAGCTCGAACGGGCAGTCCGCGCGCGGCGAGCGCCTCGACCGCCGGTCGCGCCGCTCCCCTGCCTCCCCCGACTCCCGTGCCATCGTCGGACAGGCGCCGGGCGCTCCTCGCCGGCGAAGGTCTCCCGGCCGCTGCCGCCGGGAAATACGCCCGCCGCCTGTCGTCGGAGCGATGCACGTGCGGGTGCGATCTCGCCGTGAACGTCTGCCTGGCCCGCGACGCGTCGTGTGCCCGCAGCCCCGAGATCGCGGAGCGGATCCGGGACACGTTGCGTTGACGCTTCCGACCGGGATTCTCTTCGACGAGCGGTTTCGCGCGCACGAGGCGCCGTACGAGCATCCCGAGCGGCCCGCGCGTCTCTCCGCGATCGAGTCGCGGCTCCACGGAGAAGGCCTCATCGCCCGTTGCCGGCGAGTTGCCGCGCGTGAGGCGAGCCGCGAAGAACTGCTCGCCGTCCACTCCGCTCGCCACATCGACGAGATCGCCGCGACGGCCGGGCGGGGCTACACGTCTCTGGACCCCGACACCTACGCTTCGGGAGGCTCGGCTCTGGCGGCGCGGCTTGCGGCGGGCGGGCTGGTGGATCTCACGCTCGGCGTCGTGCGCGGAGAGCTTCGCAACGGACTGGCGCTCATTCGCCCCCCCGGCCACCACGCCGAGAGAGACCGCGCGATGGGATTCTGCCTCTTCAACAACGTGGCCGTCGCCGCAATGGCGGCGCGGAACGAGATCGCCGCAATGGCGGCGCGGAACGAGATCGCCGCAGTGGCGGCGCGGAAAGACGCCTCAGCACAGACCGCCGGCCCGCCGCGGATTCTCATCGTCGACTGGGACGTTCATCACGGCAACGGAACATCCAACACGTTTGACGACGATCCGGGCGTCCTCTACTTCTCGACCCACCAGTGGCCCTTCTACCCCGGCACCGGGGCAGTCGAAGAGACGGGCGGTTTTTCGGCTGCGGGACGGACGATCAACGTCGGCTGGTCCCCCGGGCGGAGCGATGCGGACCACCTGGCCGCATTTGACGAGCTGCTTCTCCCTGTCGCGCGGGAGTTCGCGCCGGATCTCGTGCTCGTGTCGTGCGGATTCGACGCCGCGCGCGGCGACCTTCTGGGCCAGCAGCTTCTCTCTCCTGGCGGATACGCCGCGATGACGTCCCGCCTCCGGTCCCTCGCGGGCGGGAAGGTCGTCCTCGCGCTCGAGGGGGGCTACGCGCTCGACGCGATCGCCGCCTCCGCCGCCGCATGCCTGCGGGCCCTGCTGGGAGACCCGGCCGGGGAGCCGGAGGCGGGCAAGCCCTCCCGGGAGGCGCTCCGTGTCATTGCGACCGTGCACGAGGCGCATCGACCGTTCTGGCGCGCGCTGCAGGACCGCGATTCGAACTGAAGCGGGGAGCCGACAGGAGCAGTCACGACGGAACCGCCTCCCGTTTCCCGTTTCCCGTTTCCCGCCCGAAACCTACTTCAGCAGATTTTCCTGGATGAAGGCGACGGTCGCGTAGAACTGAAAATCCTGGTTTCGCTTCTTGGCAAACCCGTGCCCTTCATCCTTCGCCATCAGAAACCACACGGGGGCGCCGTTCTTCCGCACGGTCGCGACCATCTGCTCGGATTCGTTTCTGGGCACGCGCGGGTCGTTCGCGCCCTGGATCACGAACAGGGGCTTCGTGATTTTCGACGCGGAGGTCAGGGGCGAGATCCTCTGCAGGAACTCCCGCATCTTCGGGTCG
>JBBQDF010000509.1:0-2395 GCA_038319475.1 Thermoanaerobaculia bacterium | reverse complement strand
TGGGCTGTGGAGCGCCGCCGCCGCCCCGGAGCATCCGGCACGGTGCTCCTCGCCCTCTTCTTCGGGATCGACTTTCTCGCGGGGGACGTCTTCACTTCCGGGGTCGCTTTTGCGGCCGCCCTGCTCTGGATCTCGACGGAGACCGAATCCTCCTCGCGGGCGAGGGAGGCGCTCGCGCTCGCGGGCTCGGCATGTCTCGGCGCGATGCTCGCTCTGCCGCAGATCGTGTCGACCGCGCTCTGGATCCCGCTGACCAACCGCGCGATCTCCGGAATCACGCTGGCCGAGGCGACCCGGTTTTCCGTTTCCCCGCTGCGGCTTCTCGAATTTTTCGTGCCCTATCCGTTCGGCGCGACCTGGCAACTCGATCCCGACGCGACCTGGGCGACGAAGGTGTTCCACGGAAAGTCGTTCGGGCTCTTCTCGACCCTTTACACGGGGGCGATCGCGCCCCTCGCTCTTCTGCGCCTGCGCGGCTCGCGAGCGCCCGGGCTTCGATTCTCGCGCTGGCTTCTCGCGGGCTCGCTCGCGGCGGCGGTGCTCCCGAGCCTCCTGCCGCAGGACTGGCTTTTCCGCCAGTCCCCTCTGGCTCTGCGCAATCCGGAGAAGCTCGTCGTGGCGGCGGTCCTCGCGCTCGCGATCTTCGCCGCGCGCGGATTCGAGTCGTGTGCGGCGTCGCCGCCGGGCCGGCGATCGACGCTCGGCGCGGGCGCGCTCTTCGGAACGCTCGCGCTCGTCTGCGCCCTTTTCCGGGAGCCGATCGGCCGCTTCGCCGCGGCGATGCTCGGCTCCGGCGTTCCGAACGTCCGGCTCGCGGCGCGGCACCTGCCCGGGGCGATCGCCGAGGGGGGAGTGCTATGGATGGCGACCCTCGTGGCCCTGGATGGAGCCCGCTCGCGGCGCCTGTTCGTCCCCGGGCTTTCCCTTCTGCTCCTCGCGCTCGTCGCAGTCGTCCCTGTTGCGCGCATCCCGGAGACTTCGGCGCAGGAGGAGGCGTTTGCTCCGACGCCCCTCGCGCTGCGACTCGCCCGCTCGGATCCCGAGGGGGCGTTCCGCGTGCTCGGCGAGTCGTTGTTCCGGCATCGGACGGCGGGATCCGCGCTGAGCGTCATGTCCACGCTGGAAATTCTGGAGTATCCACGCCGGGGATGGGTCCAGCACACCGGAGCGCTCTGGAACCGCGGAACCGTTTTGAACGGCGACTTCGACGCTGGCGACCTCTCGCGCGTCGAGAGCCTCCGCCGCATCTCCGTCTCCGCCGCGGGGCTCTCTGATGCCGGCTCTTTCTTCGGGAACATCGCCCTGCGATGGGGCGTGCGGGCACGGGCGCAGACGCCGGCGCCCGGGTACGTGCGGATCGGCGGGGACCCCGTGCAGGACTGGGACGAGCAGCGCCCGTCTTTTCCCGACATCCGGCTCGCCACACGATGGAGGGAGGAACCAGGCCCGGTCGAGGCGCTTTCCAGGCTCCGCGCGATGGCGCCCGGCGAGGTCTTAGTCGAGACGGGCCGCTCCGCCGCCGGCGCGGCGAGGCCCGGAACTCTGCGCCTGATCGAAAAACGCGCCGGCGTCGTGCGCCTCGAGTACGACGCTCCCGATCCCACATGGCTCTTCGTGCTTCGGGATTTCTGGCCGTATCGAACAGTCGAGATTGACGGACGACCCGTCGAGGCCGCCCCCGCTTACCTCGCGTTTTCCGCGGTGCCGGTTCCGGCCGGGCGCCACCGCGTCGACTGGAAGGAGGAGCTCCCTGGATGGAACGTCTCCGCGTGGGGACCGCTCGTCTTCCTCGGGATCTCGGCCGCGCTTCTGTGGCGCAGGCGCGCTCCCGCTACCGCGCGAGCCACGTGATGGCGAAGAGGACCGTCGCGGCGGCGCCCAGGAGAAGCGATCCGAACCACACCGGCCGGTTCCGAGTCAGAGCGGCCACGGCCCCGAGGGCAATGGACACCTGAAAAAGGGCGACGGCGTTCGCGAATCCGTGATGGCGGTGGAGGAGATGGTCCGCCTCTCTGGATTTCTCGTCCCGCTCCTTCTCCTTCTCCCGCGCCTTCTGCTGAATTTCGGCCTGCTCCGTCTTGTAGCGCTTCTCGCTCGCGCTGTACTCCGCGGGAGCTTCTTTCGCAATGGCGAGCCAGGCCGTGCGGGACGCCTCCGCCACCGCGGCCTTGATCCCTTTCGCCTGGTAGTACGCCCACTGGTCCGACGCCTCCCCCTGAAGACGCGTCGCTTCCGTCTTCAAGACGAGCGCCTCGTTGACGGTGGCGCCCGCCCTCAGCGCGGCGATCGCGGCGACCGCCGCAAAGAGAGCGGTCGAGAGCGCAATCGTCCGCAGAAATCCGCCGCCCTCCCGCTCGACCTCTTCGTGGATGGCTTCGGTGAGCCTCTCCGTTTC
>JBBQDF010000508.1:0-2396 GCA_038319475.1 Thermoanaerobaculia bacterium | reverse complement strand
GGTCGCGTTGCTCGACCAGCTCACGACGTTCACCCTGAACCTTACGCCTGTCCTTTCGCTGCCGACGACTGGCGCACATCCCGGCTCTCTCTCGGGGAGCAACTGGTGGAGTGGATTCATCGGCGGGAATCTCGATCCCATGCAATACCTGACGGGCGGCGCGGGCTCTCGTTCCGGGTCGAATGATCCGAAGAACAATCCGAACATAGGTCGGCCCTACGACTTCAACTTCGAGGCGAGCAAGGGCTTCCAGGACGCCTTCTCGCAGTACGTCACCAACACCCTGCCGCGCGCCGTCGCCGAGCAATTCAAGAGCACCATGGCGACCGCTTTTGAGGGGATGGGAATGACGACCGAACGATTCGGAAAGATCTGGGACGGCCTCAAGGGGATGGATCCGAAGGCGGCGATTAAGGTGCTCGACGATATGTCGACGGCGCTCATCAATTTCCGGACGCTGAACGTCGCGGTCGAGAACTTCAACGACAAGGGTTATGCGAACGACGGCGGCAGCTTCATGGGCGGCACCGGAAAGATCGACCCGAAGACCGGGAAGATGCGCGAGGAGGGGATCTCGGACTTCATGCAGTCAGTGGCCGACGGACTCCCCAATCTCGAAAAGATGGGCATCGCGATTGGCGCTCTCTCCGGCCCCGAGAAGGTTGCCATGACCGCGCAGCTCTCGACCGACATGACGAAGATGTGGGAAAGCCTGATCTCCTATCTGAACAAGATCAACGCGATGTCGAAGGCGATGACGGAGAGCCTGAACCAGATGGCCTTCTCCGCAAACCTCCAGATCGCCGGGCTCGTCACGTCGGTCGACCGTAAGAAGTACGACCAGGGGCCGGAGGGCCAGCATCAGTACGACCAGGCCGTCGTCCACGAAGAGGCGGAAGCCAAACGCCGACAGAGCGCGATGTACGAGAAGCGGTACAACGAGGACTTAGGCAAGCTCGCCAACGCGAAGGCTCTCGGACTCTCACCCGAGGACATCCAGCGCATCACGACGGACGCGGCGAACATGGCGAACGCGATGTTCCAGCTCGACCCCGTCAAGCGGTTGCAGTGGTTCCTCGCGCAGCTGGACGTGATGGACAAGGCGCAGAAGGCGGCATACACGGCCATTGGCGAGCAGGCGAAGTCGGCGGTCGAGAAGGTCCTCGTAGAACTCGAGCCACTGGTCGATGCCTTCCGTGGCACGGTAGACCCGGCAAAGAAGCTGGCGACATCGGCTGATGCGGCTTCAGCTGCGCTCGACCGGTTCTCCCGCAAGCTCGACACGATGTCGGGCGACGGCGACAGCAGCACTCGGACGTCAAGCTCACGCACCGGGTTCTCTACGTCGGGCGCACACACCGCGACCACCGGGGCGGCGGCGGCACCCCAGGAGGTCATCGTCACAATTGAAGTCGCGGATCCGACCGGGTACGTCCGCAGTGTCCGCAGCCGCCGCGTGGCGACCCGCTAAGTGCCGCGCAGTCTCTCGGGCGTCCCTCTCGCAGCGATCCAGGCCAATCGCGTCGCGACGGCGTGGTTCGTCAAGCTCGAAATCCCGGCCGGGACGTTCGTCTACTACACCGACCGACCGACGGACTTCGTCGACTCCTCCGGGCTCATCACGGCGTCCGAGGCGATTCCAGACCTGACGACGTGGAGCGCCTACGACGTCGTCGTCGCCTCGGTCGTTCAGAATCAGACCTCACCCCTCGACATCTCCTACATCGAGATCGGGAACCTCAACAATGTCTGGTCGACTTATCTCCTCTCGACCGGGACGCGGTTTCGCAACGTCTGGATTTACTTCGCCTGGTTCGATCCCGACACCGACGCGCTCCTCGGTTCCATGAAGATGTTCGAAGGCAAGACGGATGAAGCGACGATCGGGACGCGCATCCATATCGCTCTCGTCCCGCACCGCACGTCCTGGAATGCGCTCCTCCCGGCGCGGCGCTACCTGCCGACCTGCCAGTACCTCTTCAAAGACCCTGACACCTGCGCGAATAGCGGGACGGACCTGACCTGCGCGCGCACGCTCGCGGCTTGCGGCTCGCATAATGGCGGGAACTCCGCGACGCAGGTCGCACGGTTCGGCGGCTTCGTCCTCCTCCCGCCGGCCGGGTTCAAGCTCGTCTGGGGTGGAGTGACCGTCTACACCCAAGTCCAGAGCTCGATCTACACGGAGCCCTGGTACGACGTGACGGGT
Source organism: Thermoanaerobaculia bacterium (assembly GCA_038319475.1). GTDB lineage: Bacteria > Acidobacteriota > Thermoanaerobaculia > UBA5066 > Gp7-AA6 > JALYUA01. The sequence continues at coordinate 190 of JBBQDF010000508.1, read as the reverse complement.
CGCGAGGACTTGACCGCACGCACGGAGCAACCGGCACGCCCCTCCACGCGCGTCGTCACGAGGTAAAGAAATGCCCGAAACTTCTACCGCCAACTTCCCGGACTCCCTCGCGTTGCAGTTCACGACGTGCAATGTCGGCCGTACCGAGCAGACCGACACGGAGATGTCCTATTCGGGCCGCGAGGTGCGC
>JBBQDF010000507.1:0-2435 GCA_038319475.1 Thermoanaerobaculia bacterium | reverse complement strand
CATCCCGGGCCTGGCGCTGGCCGAGGTCCCGCTCGACGATTTCTTCATCGACCGCCGCGAGGTCACGAATGAAGACTTCCAGAAGTTCGTCGACGCGGGCGGATACGGCAAGCGCGAGTACTGGAAGGAGCCCTTCACGCGCGACGGCGGCACGCTTTCCTTCGACGAGGCGATCGCCGCGTTCCGCGACGCGACCGGGCGGCCCGGACCGGCAACGTGGGAGACGGGCCACTACCGGAAGGGCTTCGAGAAGCATCCGGTCGCGGGCGTGGGCGTCCGCCTACGCGTCGTTCGCAGAGAAGATCCTGCCGACCGTCTTCCACTGGAACCGCGCGGCGCAGACACAGGCGAGCCTGATGATCTCGCCCCTCAGCAACTTTCAGGGCGAGGACACATCGGCCGTCGGCGACGGACGCGTCAGCGGCTTCGGCACGAGCGACATGGCGGGCAACGTCAAGGAGTGGTGCACGAACGCGAGCCGCACCGGAAAACGGTTCCTCTTAGGCGGCGGCTTCGGCGAGCCCACGTACATGTTCATCGACCAGGACGCGCAGTCCCCGTGGGACCGCCGGCCCAACTTCGGCTTCCGCTGCGTGAAGCTCGCCTCTCCCCCCGCGGCCGAAACAACGGCGCGTATCGAGGAGGACTTCCGCGATTTCTCGAAGGAGAAGCCCGTCTCCGACGAGCTCTTTCGCGCCTACGTCGGAAGCTACGCCTACGACAAGACGGCCTTGAACGCGAAGGTCGAGGAGACGGTCGCCTTCGACGACTGGAAGCGCGAGACGGTCACCCTGGACGCCGCGTACGGCGGCGAGCGCCTCGTCCTTTACCTCTTCACGCCGCTGCACGGGACTCCTCCTTATCAGGCGGTCATGTACTTCCCTGGCTCCGGCGCGATCCAGCAGAGCGAATTCAACCTGTCGCCGTACGCCGAGTTCGTCCCGCGGAGCGGCCGCGTGCTCGTGTCACCCGTGTACAAGGGCACCTACCAGCGCCGCGACGCGTTCCGGGACGACAACCCCGACACGACCACGTTTTACCGCGATCACATGATCATGTGGTCGAAGGACCTGGGCCGTTCGCTCGACTACGTTGAGACGCGCCCCGAGATCCGCCACGACGGCTACGGGTATCTCGGTCTCTCGTGGGGCAGCCAGGTGGCCCCCGTGATGCTCGCCGTCGAACCCCGCATCAAGGCCGCAATACTCGAATCCGGCGGCTTCTCCTTTCCGAAGGCGCTCCCGGAGGCCGAGGAGCTCAACTTCCTGCCGCGAGTGAAGATCCCGACGCTCATGATCAACGGCCGCTACGACCACTTCTTCCCGGTCGAGACGAGCCAGAAGCCGTTCTTCCGCTTTCTCGGCACGTCCGACGCCGACAAGAAGTACGTGCTGTATGAAACCGGCCACGCCCCGCCGCGGAAGGATTTGATCCGGGAAAGTCTGGACTGGCTGGACAGGTATCTGGGTCCGGTGAAGCGGTAGGTCGCGCGATCCCCCTCGGCCCGGTCGCGGGGAGAGTACGGGTGACGGGGACACCGGTGGCAACTGTCACTCCGACAAAGACTGTTTGCGGCCGGCGAACGGCCAACCGAACGCCGGGGCGCAGGAATGCAGCGTTGACCCTGGACATCCTCACCGCGCCTCTCGCCTGACAAGCCACAGTCGGCTCGCCGGATCTTGAGGCAAGATCTCGCCCCAGGAGGAGCACGCCAATGAATTACTCCCGGATCATCCTCGCCGCGCTCGGCGCCTTCGTGGCCTATTTCGCCGTGGGATTCGTCGTTTTCGCCCTCACCGCCGCTCCGATGAAGCGCGAGTTCGCAAAGTACCCCGGCGTCTACCGCCCGCAGGACTCCATGAAAGGAGTCATGCCGTTCGGAATGGCCGCGATGCTCGTGGCGATATTCGTGCTCGCGGTCCTCTACGCCATGGTCTACCGGGGAGGATCCGGCCTCGTCGAAGGGGCGCACTTTGGAGCCCTCATCGGCCTCTTCGTGGTCTGCGCGTTCGTGGTCCACAACTGGATGATGCTGAACATCGGATCGAGGCTCACGCTCTATCAGGCCGTCTCGTACTTCGTGCAGTGGGTCGTCGTGGGAGTCGCGATCGGGTTAATCTATCGGCCGCGCTGAACGGGAGCAGACGAACATGAAACTCAAAAACACGATTTGCCTCTGGTACGACAAGGACGCGCTCGAAGCGGCCCGCTTTTACGCGGCGACTTTTCCGGACAGCCACGTGACCGCCGTTCACAAGGCCCCGAGCGACTACCCGGGCGGCAAGAAGGACGACGTCCTGACGGTCGAGTTCACGGTGCTGGGCATTCCCTGTCTCGGCTTGAACGGCGGCCCGACGTTCCAGCACACCGAGGCCTTTTCTTTCCAGATCGCGACGGACGATCAGGAAGAGACGGACCGCTACTGGAACGCGATC
>JBBQDF010000506.1:0-2441 GCA_038319475.1 Thermoanaerobaculia bacterium | reverse complement strand
GACAGCCGCGAGCATCGCACGCAGGCGCAGAACCGCGTCCAGGCCCGCGAGCGCCTGACGGAGCTGCTGCGCCGCGCGGCGGTGCGGCCGAAATCGCGGAGGAAGACGCGCCCGACGAAGGCTTCGCGCGAGAAGCGCCTGGAGTCCAAGGAGCAGCGCTCGACCGTCAAGTCCCGCCGTGGGCGCGTGCGAGGCGAGGAGTAGCACAGTAAGCTGCCGGCGATGAGGTTGCCGCCACGTCAGGACGCGAAGATCGGCGGCGCGGGTGAGCAGGGCCGCCTTCCGCCCGGTCAGGTGCTCACGGAGAAGTGGCCCGTCCTGACCTACGGGGAAACGCCGTTCGTCGACGTCGCCACGTGGTCCTTCCGCTGCTTCGGCCTCGTCGAGAAGTCTCTCTCCTGGACGTGGAGCGAGTTTCTCGCGCTGCCCCGGATCGAGGTGACATCCGACATCCACTGCGTAACGCACTGGAGCCGGTACGACAACCGGTGGGAAGGGGTGCCGGTGAAGGAAATCCTCCGCCTCGTCCAACCGCGTCCCGAAGCGGTCGCGGTACTGGCGCACACGGTCGAGGGATACACGACGAACATTTCCATGGCGGATCTCGCAGACGACGACGTGCTGCTCGCCGTGAAGCATGACGGCCAGGACCTCCCGGCCGAGCACGGCGGTCCGTGCCGCCTCCTCGTGCCGAAGCTCTACCTGTGGAAGAGCGCGAAATGGATCAACGCGTTCGAGTTCCTCCCCGTCAATCGGCCCGGTTTCTGGGAAGTCAATGGGTACCACCTCCACGCCGACCCGTGGAAAGAGGAGCGCTACTCCGACCAGGAGACCGACGCGATGCAGCGGATGCGATCGGAAGCGGCCCGGCGTCTGCGCGAGGGCTGATCCGGCGCCCAAGACGACGGGCCGGAGTCGTTTCGCGTCCGCGACGAATGCGGCGGGCTCCTCAGGGCGGAGAAGAGACCCCCGGTGCCGCGGCCGCGGCGGGACTTCCCGCCATCTCGGGTCGCGCCGCCGCGATGGCTTCGAGGAACTTCCGGGCGATGAGCGGGGCGTCAAACCGCTCGACCCGCCGGCGACCGCGTTCGGAGAGCGTCTCCCGGAGAGCGGCGTCCGCCGTCAAACGGAGCAGCGCGGCTGCCAGCGCGGAGGCGTCTCCCGGAGGCACCAGGAGCCCGCACTCCCCGTCGGCGACGACCTCCGGGACCGCGGCCGCGCGCGCGGCGACGATCGGGAGCCCGGCCGCCATCGCTTCCAGGAACACGATTCCGAATCCTTCCTGCCGCGAAGGGAGACAGAAAATATCTGCCTCCCGGTATTCCTTCGCGAGCCCTTCGAAGGACAAGTGGCCTGGAAATGCGGCACGGTCCCCGAGGCCGAGGGCCTCGGCGCGGGCTAGGAGCGCCCGTCGTTGCGGCCCCGTCCCGATCACCCGGAGACGCGTGTCCGCTGGAAGCAGCCTCATGGCGTCGAGGAGCGTCGCGACGTCCTTTCGGGGGTAGAGGTGCGCCACGCAGAGAATCCGGCGGGCGGTCGAGAGTGTCCGCGGCGACGCGTCGAGCGCGCGCCGCCACCGGTTGAGGTTTATGGGTTCGGGGACGACGGCCATGCGATCGGGCGGAATTCCATAGAACCTGCGGATGGCGGAGGCGGAATGCTCCGAAGGAGCGATGACGAGATCGGCGCGCCGGGCGTGGCGCCTTTCGAGGACGGCCTCCGAGCGCAGCCGCAGCCGGGGAGCGCCGCGCTCGTGCTCCGCTTCCTCGGCAACCGTCCCCTTGATCGCTGCGACGCGGACGGCGGGGACGACTTCCGAGAGAAAAACTCCGTCGAGGTCGAAGCCAACCACGGCGTCGGCCGCAGCGCCAGCCGAGAGTAAACGCCGGACCTCGCGCCGCGCGCGAAGGTCGAACGTGGCGCGCCCGATGAGAGAGAGCGGACCGGCGCCGGCCGCCGGCGCGACGAGGTCGACCGTGTGTCCGGCACGGACCAGAGCGTCCTTGAGGACCGCGATGCCGACCGAAGTCCCGCTTCCCGACTCGACGTCGGGAGAGGTGCCAGTCACGAAGATCAGCCGGGCCACGCGGGTTGCTATATATCCGACGAACCGATCCTCTGGCTGAGTCGATGCCCACCCTGGCCGCGGAGCCCGCCAAGGATGTCTCCGGCCGCAATCCGCTCTGATGGCCCGGGGGGAAGTGTCTATCTCCGCCGAAGGGCGTCAGGCGTCCCCTCGCCTCGAACGACGTGCTACTCGCGAGTGAACCAATCGGCGCCGGCGACCACCGCTCTCATACCGGGACCCGGAACATTTTCGCATTGACCGTTGCGGTGCCGTCGAGCCGGACCGTGGCGTTCTTCTGGACGTCGGCTTCCCTGAATCTGGCGCGACACGAGTGCCGTGACGGCGGCGGGCGACCCGAACAGGATGAGACAAA
>JBBQDF010000505.1:0-2468 GCA_038319475.1 Thermoanaerobaculia bacterium | reverse complement strand
TGATGCCGGTTGTAGAGGCCGGTCAGCGGATCCCGGACGCCCATCTCCTTCAATTGCTGGTCGGAGTGAAGAAGCTGCTCCATCTCGGAGGCGAGCCGCGTCTGGCTCGCTTCGAAGAGGAGAATGATGATGCCGACGGCGACCATCATCTCGAGCAGCATCGCGGCAAAATTGCCGTACTGAAGCATCTCGGGCATCGTCGTCGGATCGCGGAAGCGCATGTAGGCGAATCCGACCACCGCCTCTTCGACGCCCCAGAGGAGAAAAGAGACGGAGAGAAGCACGCGGCCCGCGCGCGAGCCCGACGTGATCGCAAAAGAGACGGCGGACGTGACATACCCCGCCGCCAGGACGAGCGCGATCGCGGCGGAGTGGCTGTTCGCCGTCGTCGACTGCATCGCGGTCCACCAGGCGATCGCGACGATCGGCACGATCCACAGAAGCTCGTAGGCTCCCGTTCCTGCGCGCTCGTCGCGGAACCGCCTCACCCCCCGCAGCAGAAACAGGACGTGGGCGAGAAGCGCGATGTGGAGCAGGAAAATGAAGGACCGCGTCTCCGCGATCATCGGCATTACGAGCTCCAAGCCGAGTCCGCAGAGCAGGAAGGCCCAGGATGCGATCCAGTCGAGGAACGCGCGCCGCTTGATCTTCTGGTAGAGAAGGAGGAACAGCAGGAACAGCAGGACCGTCCCTGCCGCCTGGATGAGCAAGGAGAATTGGTAGACCGGCATCAATGTGAGTTGGCGATCCTTTTGTCGGCGGGAATCTTACCCGTTGGAGAAGGCCGGAGATAGCACGGATTTCTCGCAGCCGGCAAAGAGCGATACAAGAAGGGCCGGATGGCGCCCGTAAAACGAGGACGACGGAGGACCCGGACGGCCGAAGTCGCGATCGTCGGCCCGAATCCCGCCGTCGCGCGCGAAGCCGCTGCGTGGCTCTCTCGGGATTTCCCGGGAGCGCACCTCCGACCGCTCTCGCTTTCCGGCTACTGCGCGCGCCGGGGCGCTCCGCTGCCGCTCGTGCTCGCCGCCGCCGGGCTCGACCTCGCGGCTGACCGGCGATTTCTTCTGGCCGCCCGGGAGCGTCTTCTCTGGTCGCCGGCATCGGGAGATCTGTACGACGCCATCGCCGGCGTGCTCACGCATCTGCCCGAACGCCGCGTCGCCCGGGCGCAGAGTCGAGGCCCCGCGACGGCGCTCCTTCTCGAAGGCGACCTGACCCGCGAACGCGCGCGGGCCGCGCTGGGCTCCCCGGCGCGGCACTGGATCGTGGAACACGTCGGGCGGGTCCGCCTCCCGCTCGGGGAAATCGAGACGCTCTCCGCGCAGGGCGTCCGCTGGTCGGCCCTTCAGGAGGTGCAGCTTCTCGGCATTGCGGCGCGGAAAGCGCCGCCGCGCGGGATTTTTCCCAGGGGCACTCGGCTCTTCCGGCCCCCGGAACGGGTTCGCGGCGCGCCGCGGGCGTCGAATCGCGGGGACTAGGCTCTCATCCGCCGAGATCCTCGCGAAGCTCCTCGACCGTCTCCGGGGACAACTCGGTAGGCGCCGCATTGCCGCCGTGGTCCACTTCGATTTCCGCGGTCCCGGTGTCGAGAAGCGCCGCGCGCCCCTCATCTCCCAACTCAGCCGCCGGCCGCGGCCGCGCGGCGGCGTCCGCTCGTGGCCTGAGCGAAAAGGTCGAAGCGATCGAGGCTCATGACCTTGTTCCAGGCAGCCACGAAGTCGCGCACGAACTTCTCCTTCGCGTCGTCGCTCGCGTAGGCCTCCGCCAGCGCCCGGAGCTGAGAGTGTGCGCCGAAGACGAGGTCGGCGGCCGTGGCGGTCCACTTGAGCTCGCCCGTAACGCGATCGCGACCCTCGTACACGTTCTCTTCCGAGGCCGACGGTCTCCACGCCGTGCGGATGTCGAGCAGGTTCACGAAGAAGTCATTGGTGAGCGCCTCCGGTCGGCCGGTGAAGACGCCGTGCTTCGACTGCCCGAAATTGGCGTTCAAGACGCGCATGCCGCCGACGAGAACCGCCATCTGCGGCGCGGTCAGCTTCAACAGGTTGGCGCGGTCCAGAAGATGCGTTTCCGGCGACAGCGGGTCTCCCGCTCGCATGTAGTTGCGGAACCCGTCAGCAGCCGGTTCGAGGACCGCAAACGTCTCCACGTCGGTCTGCTCCTGCGAGGCGTCCGTACGGCCCGGCGCGAACGGGACGGTGACGCCGTGCCCGGCATTGCTCGCCGCCTGCTCGACCGCGGCGCATCCGCCGAGGACGATCAGGTCGGCCAGCGAAACCTTCTTGCCGCCGGACTGTGAGCCGTTGAAGTCCCGCTGGATCTGATCGAGGGACTTCAGCGCCTTCGCGAGCCGCGCCGGTTCGTTGGCCTCCCAGTCCTTTTGCGGCGCAAGACGGATCCGTGCTCCGTTGGCGCCGCCACGCTTGTCAGTGCCGCGGAAGCTCGCCGCGGCCGACCAGGCAACG
>JBBQDF010000504.1:0-2471 GCA_038319475.1 Thermoanaerobaculia bacterium | reverse complement strand
GGTCCCCTGGCGGTCGAGCGGCCACAGCGCGAGAATGCGCGCCGCCTGTCCCGGGGTGGCGGCATCGTCGAGCTCGCTCGGCGGATGTTTGTAAACCCAGTTCGGGCAGCGCCAGCGGAGCTCTTCGACGTCCTCGAGTCTTGCCCGCTCCTCTGCCAGAGCGAGCTCGGCCGTCCGTTCCGAGCGCTCGGCGCTCTCCCACCTCGGCGTCAGGCCCGCCACCCCCGCGACGTCTCCCTGCCGCGTGAAGATCCGGATGACCCGCGAGAGAGCGTCGGGGTCGTTCGGGAGAAGACGGACGGCGGCGTCGCGGCCGAGGGCGGTGGCAGCGGCCGCGAACTGCTCCGAAACGAAGTCGGGGTCGCGGAACGCGTGTTCGAGGACGGAGGGCGCCTGCCCCCGCTCGCTGGCCGGAAGGTCAGCCCAGAGGGAAAGCATCGCGCGCGCCCGGGAGACCCAGATCCGGGGAGAGCCCGGCGCGGCCCCGGACGCGAGCCGCAGCGGCTCCGCCCACAGCTGCGAATTGCGAGGCGCCGAAGCGGTCGCCTGCCTCGCCTCCGAGTATCCCAGCTGCCCGAGGAGAAAGCGATGGAACGCCCACCCCGGCCGCGCGGCTTGCGCCTTGAGCATGATTCCTCGCGCGGCGCGCACGTCCTCCGGGCGCAATCCCATACGCGAGACGGATTCACCCGCGGCGGAGCCCCGTGAACCGCTCTCTTTGAGGGCGGCCTCGACGGCGGCCCCGCAGGCGAGGTCGCCTGACGGTTCGCGCCGCATGACGACCAGGGCCGAAGGAACGCTCTGATCCAGCCGGACGCGGCGCGCGAAATTCTCGGCGTCCTCGCAGAGGGCGCGATTCCGCCGGTACGCCAGAAAAGAGCCGGCGATCAGGAGGAGACAGCCGGCGGAGAGCGCCAGGCGGCCGACCCTCCGGCGCCCCGTCACTGCGGCGCGTTCCACGACACGGGCTCCGACGCCGCAATCGCGGCGGGGTTGGTTTCAAAGAGCCGCGACGCCGCTTCGTCCCCGTGATCGCGCCGGATCCGCTCGCGGGCAAGAGCCAGACGGGGAGGACGCACCTCGATCGAATGCGCGTCCGATGACACCGCGTGAACGAGACCGCGGCGAAGAAACTCCTCGGTGGCTTCCTGAGCTTTCGTTCCGAATTCTCCGAGAATGCTTCCCGCCGTGACCTGAACGAGAGCGCCCCGGTCCACCAGCTCCCGCAGGCGCTCCGGGTCCCTCGCGAAGGTCGGATGTCGCTCGGGATGCGCGATCACCGGCATCGTGCCGAGAAGGGACATCTCGTGAAAAATGGCCGGCGCGTCGGGGGGCACGGTCCTCCCGAACTCCAGGAGTAGATATTTTCCACGGTTGAGACCCACCAGAGGGCCGGCAGCCCCTCTTTCCACGAGCTCCGTCGCGGCCGATGTGAAAAAGTACTCGCATCCGGCCAGAACGACCGGCTCGCCGAGCAGGAGTGCGTTCAACTGCGCGACGAGAGCATCGCGAACCGCGACGTCCTCGTTCAACCAGGGGTCTCGGAGGACGTGAGGCGTCGCGACGACCGCGGCGGTTCCTTCGGCGGCCGCCGCACGGCAGAGCGCGACCGCCTGATCCCAGTTGTCCGGGCCGTCATCGATCCCGGGAAGACAGTGAAAGTGCAGATCGATCACAGGAACGTCCGGCCCCCTCGAGAGAAAGCTCCCGCCTCAGACGAGACGGGAAGCCGCAAGAGCCGGTCGCTTTTCCTCGGGAGCGACGCCGGTGCCGTAGCCGCCGTCGCCGTAGTAGGCATCCTCGGCATGCTGATATCCGCGCGAGTCCTCGGTCGTGTTGTTGATCAGGACCCCGAGGATCCGGACGTTGGCTAGCAGGAGGCGGTCCCGGACGCGGGCGACCTGGTCGCGGGGCGTCTTGCCCCCCTGGACGCAGAGGACGACTCCGTCCGTCTGGTTGCCCAGAACGATGGCGTCGGCCACCGGCGCGACCGGCGGCGTGTCGAGGACGAGGTAGTCGAAATTGACGGAGGCCATCTCCAGAAAGTCGCTCATGGCGTCGGACGCCAGCAGCCCCGACGGGTTCGGAGAGGACGGCCCCGACGGAACAACGAACAGGTTCGGGACGTCCGTTTTCACGATCGCGCGGTCGGGAGGCAGGTTCTCGGCGAGGATCGACACGAGCCCGACGCGGTTGGAGACCCGCAGGATTTCATGGAGCCGCGGCCGGTGCAGGTCGGCGTCGACGAGCAGGACGCGCTTCCCGAGTTGCGCGAGCACGACCGCCAGGTTGATCGAAGTGGCCGTCTTGCCCTCGCGCGGAAATGTCGAAGTGACGACGAAGGACTTGACTCCGCCGGCGCGGGAGAGAAGAAGCGCGGCGCGGAAGGCGCGGTAGCTCTCGGCGATCCGAGACCGGGAGCTGTGATGCGGCAGGAGCTCGATCGCTCCCTCCTCCGCGTCGGCCGGCGC
>JBBQDF010000503.1:0-2478 GCA_038319475.1 Thermoanaerobaculia bacterium | reverse complement strand
CGGTCCGGACCAGGACCTCGAGGTCGGTCCAGACGGTGCGCCGGTCCAGGTACTCGGCATAGCCGCGCAGCTTGTAGGGCTGAAGGACGTCCCGGTAGAACGTTTCGCGATTTCCCGAGACGGTCGAAAGCAGGGCTTCTTCATTGCGGAGTCGAAGCGTCACGGGGTCCGTCAGCCCGGGCCGGACCTTGAGCACTTTTCTCCAGAGCGGGTTTCCGAGGTCGACGAAGCGCGGGACTTCGGGACGCGGGCCCACCAGCGAGAGATCGCCGTTTAAGATGTTCCAGAGTTCGGGCAGCTCGTCGAGCTTCGTCGCGCGGAGGATGCGCCCGAACGGCGTGACCCGGCTGTCGTCCCGCGCCGTGACCTGGGCTCCGTCCTGTCCCGTCCTCATCGTCCTCAGCTTGTACAGAGTGAAGATCTCGCCGCGCCGGCCGACCCGCTTCTGGCGGAACAGAATGGGCCCGCGCGAGGAGAGCGCGATGCCGACCGCGCACAGAAGCAGCACAGGAAGAGCCAGCAGGAGGACGAATCCGGCCGCCAGAAGCTCCAGGACGCGCGGAAGCCCCGTGGCGGGGGCCCGGTCGGAGGCGCGCGGGACCTCGACCGTGCTCACGAGGATTCTCCGGCCAGCGCCGTCTCGGCGGCAAAGTTCCCGGCCCGGTCCCCGGAGAGCGGGGCTCTGCGGGAAAACCGCGCGCACAGGGACGTCACCACCCGGGTGACGGCGGCGATCTCCTCTTCCCGCATCGCCGGGAAGAGCGGCAGGCTCACGAGCCGCCGCCACTCAGCCGATGCCACGGGCAGATCAGCCGGCGACCAGCCGAAGGTCTCTTCGTAGTAGGGATGGAGGTGGAGAGGCCGCCAGTGGACCGAGCAGCCAATCCCCTCCTTCTTCAGGGCCTCGATGAATTCGTTGCGGTCGATTGAAAGCTCCGACTCCCGGATCCGGATCGGGAAGAGGTGCCAGGCGTGGACACGGTCCGGATTTTCTGCGGGAACCTCAATCTCTTCGATCGCGGAGAACGCCTCGCGATACCGGGCGGCGATCTCCTGCCGCCGGCGGCGCATCGCCTCGGCGCGCTCCAGCTGGTGGAGGCCGATCCCCGCCGCGAGATCGGTCAGGTTGTATTTGTAGCCGGGCGCGACGATCCGGTAGTCCCAGCCGCCGCCCGAGTACCGCTCCCAGGCGTCGCGCGAAAGGCCGTGGAGCGACATGAGCCGCATCCGGTCGGCGAGGGCCGCGTCGTTCGTGACGGCCATCCCGCCTTCTCCGGTCGTGATCGTCTTGTTGGCGTAGAACGAGAAGCAGCTCACGTCCGCCGTGTTCTCGCCGCACCGCTGCCACGGCGAAGAGGCGTCGGGCCGCCACGAGGCGGGAAAAGCGTGCGCCGCATCCTCCACCACCCAGAGACCTTCGCGCGCGGCGAACGCGCGGACCTGCGAGGGATCCACCATGAGACCGCCGACGTGGACGGGAATGATCCCGACCACGCGGGTGGCCGCACGGAAGGCTTCCGGCAGGCGGCGGTCGCGCAGCGCCTGAAGCTTGCGCGCCGCGTCCGCCAGATCGAGGTTCCCGGTTTGCGGGTCGCAGTCGACCAGCACCGGCAGACCGCCCAGGTATCGCACCACCTCCGCGGTCGCGGCGAACGTCATCGTGGGGACGAGGACGGCCTCTCCGGCGCGAAGTCCGAGCGCCTCGACCGCCAGATGGAGCGCCGCGGTGCAGGAGTTCAAGGCGATGGCATGGGAAGCGCCGACCGCCTGCGCGAACTGCTCTTCGAATCGCTTCACCCGGGGACCGCTCGTCAGCCATCCGGACTTCAGCGCCGCGACGACTTCGCCGATCTCGGCGTCGGTCAGCTCGGGGCGGAAGTAGGGCACCGAAATTTGTCGGGATTCGGTCATTTCTCTCGACCTCCATTGTCACTGCCAGACGCGTGACCGCCATCCCGTAACGCGTTGCAGCGCAAACGAAGAATGAGTCGGGACGTCGCTCCGTTCAGGATGCAAAAGGGGGACCATTCTGGAACCAGAGAGTTTACCTCGACGGAGGGGCTTCGGGGGAGAGGTACCCGGACGACAAAAGCGGCGCCGGGGCGCCAGCGGCCCGCTCGGCCTGTCCCCCCAACGCGAGTCTCTTGCCTCGGGCGCCGCATCGCGGCCGTCCTCCGCCGAGGGCGGCCCGTCTCCGGGAAGCCAGCTGACCGTCGTGACGACCTGTGGAGGCGGTTTATCTCGCGCGCCCTGCTGCGCCCGGTTTGACGAGCACCCCGAGAAGGTGGGTGCGAAACCACGGGATGGCCTCGAGCGTCGTTGCGAGGACCCAGCTCCACGGCACGATTCGCCTCGCGATCGGGGGAGCGAGGCCAACGGACCGGACGCGACCGTCGAGCCCGGGGAAAAGCGTCCGCAACTCCCGCCGGCTCACTTTGCGGACGTGGGGATTTCGAGGATTGTTGAAAGAGAAGTCGT
>JBBQDF010000502.1:0-2483 GCA_038319475.1 Thermoanaerobaculia bacterium | reverse complement strand
TCTCTCCCGATGGCCGCGCCGCGGCGTTCCTGTCGAGCGAATCCGGAACTCTCGAGGCCTACGTGATTCTCCTGGGGTCGCCCGGCGAGAAGATTCGAGTCTCGACGAAGGGAGCCTACCTCCTGAGCTTTGGTCGCGACGGGAAAGAGCTGTTCTACGTTTCGCCCGCGGACGAGGTCGTTTCCGTTCCAATCCGAACGGCGCCGTCGCTCGAGCCGGGCGAGCCGCACCCGCTCTTCCGTCTCGCCGCGGGTCGCGGATGGAGGGCCTTCGACGTCGCGCCGGATGGGCGTTTTCTGGCTGTGGTCCAGGAAGTCTCTGGCAGCGCGCAGCCCGCGACCATCATCGTGAATTGGGCCGCGGAGCTCCCGCAGAAATGAGTCTTCCAGCCGGTACGCGCCTCGGACCCTACGAGATCCTCGCGCCGCTCGGCGCCGGCGGTATGGGCGAGGTGTACAAGGCGCGGGACACGCGGCTGGAGCGTGACGTCGCGATCAAGGTACTGGCCCAGGACCTCTCGCCCTCGGCGGAAGTGCGGCAGCGCTTCGAGCTTCCGGATGAGACGGCGGGTTGAGGACGTGAACGTCCCATGACGCTCCCAGCCGGCACCCGGCTCGGTCCCTACGAGATCCTCGCGCCGATCGGCGCGGGGGGCATGGGCGAGGTCTATCGAGCGAAGGACACGCGACTGGGCCGGGACGTGGCGGTCAAGGTTCTCCCCCCGGAGCTCGCCTCGGACGCGGACCGGCTCGCGCGATTCGAGCAGGAGGCCCGTTCCGCTTCCGCGTTGAACCACCCGGGCATCGTCACGATCTACGAAGTCGGCAAGTCGGATGCCGTGTCCTACATCGCCATGGAGCTCGTGCAGGGCTCGACGCTCCGGGAGCTGATCGCGGCCGGACCCCTCGCGCCGAAGCGGCTGATGGGAATCGCCGCGCAAATTGCCGATGCCCTGGCCAAGGCGCACACGGCTGGAATCGTCCACCGGGATCTCAAGCCCGAGAACGTGATGGTCACGCGGGACGGCTTCGCAAAGATCCTCGACTTCGGCCTCGCCAAGCTCGTCGAGTCGGGAGACTCGGACGTCACGCGAGCGCAGACCGTCGGACAACCGACACAGCCCGGCATGGTGCTCGGCACCGTCGGCTACATGTCTCCGGAACAGGCGAGCGGGCGGCCAGTGGATTTTCGATCCGATCAGTTCTCCTTCGGCTCGGTCCTCTACGAGATGGCGACCGGCAAACGGGCCTTCTCGCGCGGCACGACCGCCGAGACGCTGACGGCGATCATTCGCGACGAGCCGGAGCCGCTCGGCTCGCTTTCTCCGCAGGCGCCCGCGGCCCTTCGCCGGGTCGTCGAGCGGTGCCTGGAGAAGGACCCGGAGGAGCGCTACATCTCGACGAAAGACCTCGCGCTCGACCTGGCACACCTGCGGGACCACGCCTCCGAGATCTCGGGAGAGCGAAGCGCGGCGACGGCTGCGGCTCGCCCCCGGCGCCGCCTCCTCGCCCTGTTGTTCATACCCGGTCTCTTTCTCGCGGCCGCTGCGGGAATCTTCGCCGGACGTCGGATGCGCCGCGAACCCCCCGCCCCGGCGGTGAAGTTCGCCATACCGATTCCACCCGGCAAGACCTACGCGCCCTCGGAGGTTTCCCGCGGAATGTCGATTTCGCCGGATGGAACACGCCTGGTCATCGAGGCGTTTTCGAAGGGACGACGACGGCTCTTCGCGCGGACGCTCGACACGGAAGATTTCTCGGAGCTCGAGGGATCGATCGACGCGACCGGCCACTTCTGGTCGCCGGACGGCCGCTTCATCGCGTTTTACGCGGAGGGGAAGTTGAAAAAGATTCCGGCGACGGGAGGGCCGCCCGTGGCGCTCTGCGACGCCCCGTTCGCTCTGGTCGGGACGTGGAATCGCGAAGGGACGATCCTCTTCTCCAACTTCAATCCGCCGGGGATTTATCGCGTCGCCGATACGGGCGGCAAAGCGGTTCGCGTCGTGGCGCCCGACGCTTCGCGCCACGAGATAAATCCCATCTGGCCGCACTTCCTGCCCGATGGCAGGCGCTTCCTGTACGTCGCCAACGGGCCCGGTGTCGTGGAGCGCGAGCTGCGCGTCGCCTCTCTGGATACGAAGGAGACCCGAGGCGTGGCACGAATCAACTCCCGGGTCGAGTACGTGGCGCCGGGATATCTGATCTACGTGCGGGAGAGCACTCTCTTCGCGCAGCCCTTCGACGAGCGCAAGGCCGAGCTTCGGGACGAGCCCCGTCTGCTCGCTTCGAACGTCCATTATTTCTTCGGGCCGAACCACGCCGCGTTCTCCGTCTCGCAGACGGGAGTCCTCGTCTATCAGACGGCCTCGCGCCCGTCGCGGCTCGTCTGGCTCGACCGCCAGGGCAAGGAGGTCGGGCAGCTCGGCGAGCCGGCGGTCGTCAAGGGTCTGCGGATCTCCCCCGACGGCGCGCGCGCGGCGGTGG
>JBBQDF010000501.1:0-2484 GCA_038319475.1 Thermoanaerobaculia bacterium | reverse complement strand
GGAACGAGCGGCACCGGCGGTTCGACGGATTCCGGGTCGGGCGGCCGTTACACCACGACGCCGTCGGGCGGCACGAGCAGCCCCGGCTTTCGATCGACGCCCGGCAACGCGACTCCCGACCGCGACCGCACTCCTCTGGTGAGCCCACCGGCTTCGCGCTGAGAGCGGGCGCCGCGGGAGCGTACGGGCCTATTCCGGGCGGTCAGGAGTGCGCTTCATCGGAGCGGCTTCGCGTCCCTGGCGATGGCCTCGGACGGCGACAGAGGCTTCGGACGGCGTCTTTCACGCCTGAGGTGACGGAGAAGCGCTCGTCCCCGGGAAGTTCGGAGCGCAATGCAGGAACGCGTCACAAATCGCGAGCTCGGGAGTGCGGCCGATTCCCTGGGCGAACGGTCGCGACGCACCCTCGGTGCACGTGTAGACGAAGTAGGGCTCCTCATCGACGCTGACGAGCTTCAATTCGCTCTTCCGATTGCCCTGCTCCATGACGGCCTGCAGATCGCGTGAGGCGCTTTTCTCGCGGCTGTAGGGCGGGACTTCGGCGCTCGGCGCCCGGTGAAGACACGTGGAAACGAGGTGCTCAATCCGGAGATCCGTGTCCGCTGTCGCGTCCTGGACCATAAGCATGCCTTCACCTCTGTGAGAGGCAGAGGATACCTAACGGAACAGCCCCGGTCTGTACGGACGCGGACACAAGGGCTTCGCCGGCTTGCACCGGCAGCCGGCCGGCAAAGTGGCGGGCCGTCCGGGACTCGAACCCAGGGCCACCGGCTCAAAAGGGCACGGACGGACACAGACGACGCAAGCCCCTGACAGACGAAACCAGGGATCACGCAAGCGGCGTGGATAATCTCGCGGCAGGCGAGATCGGCTGAAACGGGCGTTCTGTCGTCTGCTGTCGCAGGAACACGCCGAAAAGACGGCGAATCGGTCAGACCCTGGCCTCGATCGTGGAGGCGTTCATCCAGGCGCGCCAGTTCGTGGCGGGATTTCCGGGAAGGCGACTAGGAGGCTGGCGCCCGGCCGGGGGAGGATCCCGCAGTCCGTGATCCGTCTCCCGCGAAGGGTCTAATTGCGTCGAACAGGGATTCGACACTGGCGCCCTTCTTCACGACCGCCACCGCCCCGAGTCGCTCCGCTTCAGGAATGCTCCGGTTATCTCCCGTCAGGACGATGACCGGGATCGCGGCGATCCCGGCATCCTCTTCCCGCCGTCTGGCGAGGAATTCCGTACCGTCCATCCGCCCCATTTTCAGGTCTATGAGGATGACGGCGGGGCGAAGGCCGCCACGTAACTGCTCGAGTGCGTCCCAACCGTCTCTGGCACCCTCACATCGGAAACCCTCGTACGTGAAAGATTCGCAGAGGGATTCCCGCAGGTCGTCGTCGTCTTCGACGATGAGAAGTACTTTCTGTGTCGCTCCTGCAATAAAACCAGGGGCGTCCGCATAAGGTCTGCCTGCTTGCGTACGACTTCGCATTGGGGTGTACGCTAGCGGACGGTCCTCTCCCGAACGCGGGTGTACGGTAGCGAACGCTCCCCTTCAAATGGATGTTGCCACCCGTACGACGGTCTTGGTCTCCCGCATCCGCGGTGCTCGAGCTTCGTCATGATTCGTCCACCGCACCCGGCCGGTTCGACAGCCGAGCTCTGCGAAGCGGGACACCACGTGTTGATCGTGAGAGGCGAAGGCGCCCAGACGTGGACTGCCCTAGATCCGAATTGTCCGAAATGAACATCGCGGCTGTGACGACGGTCACCATTTGCCCGCACGCGCCGTGCGCGGGGGTGGTGGTGATTCGTCCTACAGGTTCCGGTTCCGCACCATCGACGCTTGAAACCTGTGAGGTTGGACATCCGGTTCTGATCAGGAGGAACGGCAGAACTATCGAGGTCTTACGCCTTCAAGCACCCGAGACTTCCAACACCTGAGGGGGCACCCATGGAAAAGCAGGTCGACTTCAGTCTGGTCGCAGGGCGAGCCATCAACGATCGAGACGGCAAGTGGGAGAAATCCGCACTCGCCGCGCTGTCGCGACTGGCCCTCGCGGGGGCTCCGTTCACTTCGCATCAGCTGACAAAGGTCGTCGGAGATCCCCCGTCTCACAGCTCTCTCGCGAAGGTCATGCGCGCCGCTCACCGAGCCCATCTCATCAAGAAGTACCCTGCCGCTCTGGTCGGTGTCGTCTGGGTCGGAACTCCGCGCCCACGAACGATAGAGCGCAGACGGGGAGCGGACAGAAGAAACCCGGAAAACAACCTGTAGACACACCGAGTCGCGGACCGTCTGACTGAATTCCGCGTACGATTCCAACGGTCGGAGCGGCGGTTGGAGGAGATCGCTGAAACAGGAGATGAACGAAGACCGCGATAGCCGAGACCACCCGGCTTCCTCCACCACCGCCCTCGCGAAGGGAACTCGTCGCTGCCCCGCGAGCATCGGACGCGGAGACTTTCGCAAGGCGTGGCGCAGCGCGTGCGTC
>JBBQDF010000500.1:0-2504 GCA_038319475.1 Thermoanaerobaculia bacterium | reverse complement strand
CATCCCGCGGCACGGGCTCCAGAAACCAGACTTCACCGCACTCCCATACCGGCCGCTCGCTCCGAGCGACGCGGCTCCCCGGTCATCACGCGGGTGGCGTCGAGCGTGAAGTCGCGTTACGCCCGCGCGGCCGACGAGCCGGGTCTTTCCTCCGACACTCGCGCCGCCATTTATCTCTCCGGCGCCTGGGAGCGGTATCGGGCCGGCGATTTGACTGCCGCCCGCGAAATGCTGACCTCGGCGTACTCGCTGCGGAAAGATTTGGACCTCGATCCGAGCCGGTATGACGCCGCGTTCCGGCGGCTGGCCGAAAGCGTCCGATCCGGGAGAAATCGCCCGTCGTGAACCCGAGGCGGCGGGGAGCGCGACTTAAAGCGTGCTCTGGCGCGCGCGTCCGGGTTGAGTGGCGGGTGCGCGGATAATGCTGCAGCGTGCCGGACGACGGACTGGAGAATCTCGAGGAAGGACGGCGGCGGCGCCCTTCGGGAGGGCGAACGCTGAGCGCGCTCCGGACTCTTCGGCGGGGCCATTTCGGCCCCGCCGAGACGCTCGCCCGACTGCACGAGGTGCTCCTCTTTCACGCGGCGTATCCCGAGAGCGCCGGCGTGCAGCGCGCCGCTCTGCGACTCCTGACAAGGGTCGCGCGCGAGGTGACCGGCCTCACGGGCAAGGGAGAGCTCCTCGCCGCTCTGGACACGCCGGAACTGGCGGGGATTGCCGGGACGACTGTCGGCACGACATTCACCTTCGATTTCCTGGTCGATCTCGTGAAGCGCCACCCCGACGCGGTCCGGATCGACTGGGAGGCGTTCGAGGGGCAGGACCGTATGGGCGCCGCGTTCCCCCGGTTCCTGCCGCTCCTCGAGGAGGAAGCGCTCGCCGACGCGAACGTCCCTTACCGCGCCTGGCTCTACGCCGCGCGCGGCCGGCGAGACGAGTTGCCATGGATCCTGAAACGCTTCGAAGAACTTCCGGTGACGCTTTCGGAGCGCGCTCGAATTTTCGACGGTCTGGGACTTCCCGTTCTCTGGCGCCTTTCGGGCTCCGCTTCGCGAACGCTCGCACGGCTTTCCGACGCTCCGCCCTGGCTGCATCCGACGCCGCTCCTGGCACGGCGCGACGTGAACGTCTCCGCGGAGCTCGCCAGCCCGGCGATGCCCGTGCGCCGCGTCTCCGCTCGCGAGGGACTGCGGCGGCTCAACTTCGCCAGGGACGCCAACGGCGCCCGCTATCGCGAGCTCTACGGCTTCACGTACGGCGACCCGAACACTGTGCGAGTCGCCGACGCCGGGCGCGGCTGCGAGATCACCCTCTTCGGACTGCCTTCCGAGCGCCGCCTTCCGCTGCGCGCGGGCTACGCGGCGTTCGTAACGAAGAACGGGGTCCCGGTCGCGTATGTCGAGGGGCTCGCTCTCTTCGAGCGCGTCGAGGTCGGGTTCAACGTCTACTACACGTTCCGCGAAGGCGAATCCGCCTGGATCTACGCGCGCGTGATGAAGCTCTTCCGGCAGGTCTTGAACGTGACGTCCTTTTCGATCGACCCTTACCAGCTCGGGTTCGAGAACGAGGAAGCGATCGCATCCGGCGCGTTCTGGTTCTACCGCAAACTCGGGTTCCGTTCGACCTCGCCCGCCCTTCGCCACGCGACCGCGCGCGAGGAAGAGAAGCTCGCCGGAGATCCGGCGCGAAGGACACCCGCGCGGGTGCTGCGAAAGCTCGCGGAGCGAAACGTCCTCTTCGACGCCGGACCGGAGAAGCCGGAGTGGGACCGTTTCCACGTCCGGCGGCTCGGCCTGGGCCTCAACCGGCGCATGGCACGGGACTTCGGCGGAGACGCCGAGGCGATCCGGTCCGCGTCGCTCGCGCGCGTCTCGCGTGTTCTGGGACTCGACATCCCCCGCTGGCCCGCCGACCGCCGGCGCGCCTCGATGGGCCTCGTCCTTCTGCTCGACCGGATTCCAGACCTTCGTCAGTGGAGCGAAGCCGAAAAGAAGGCGGCGGTCGCGATCCTGCGCGGGAAATCAGCGAGCGAGGAGGACGCCTACCTCCGCCGTATGCAGCGTCACCGGCGATTTCGTGACGCAGTCATCCGGCTGGGATCGGAATGATTTGGGGATTTCTGATTCGCTGCCGCAGCACATCGAGTGGGCCGCGGAGTACCGCGGCCGTCTCGCTCCCGGTGGTCGCTCGGCTCAGGCCCCGGTCCGCCTGACTTCTGACCCCCCTCCCGGCCCCGGTCCTCAGTATCCGGCGAGCGCCCTCGCCGCGCGGCA
Organism: Thermoanaerobaculia bacterium; assembly: GCA_038319475.1. Classification (GTDB taxonomy): domain Bacteria; phylum Acidobacteriota; class Thermoanaerobaculia; order UBA5066; family Gp7-AA6; genus JALYUA01. Next base: position 231 of record JBBQDF010000500.1, on the reverse strand, counting down.
CACCTTCTCGGCGTTTGGCAGGAAGAACTCCTCGAGCGGAGGCGCGAAGGGCACGGGCGTGTCGGGCGCCGTGATGCGGAGGAGCGGTCCGTCCAGGTATTCGAAGCAGCGCTCGGACAGCACCGCGGCGATTTCAGCCCCGATACCGCCGGTGCGCGTCGCCTCGTGCAGAACCATCGCCTTGTTCGTTTTCGCAACCGACGCGACGATCGTCTCTTCGTCCAGCGGGAA
>JBBQDF010000499.1:0-2507 GCA_038319475.1 Thermoanaerobaculia bacterium | reverse complement strand
CCGCATCCGGCCGAGCCGCTCGCCGGTGCCGTTCGCCGCCGCGCGGCGCATGGCACGTCCCGGAGTGAGCGGAGGCGACGTGGTGGAGGCGGCGTTTCAGTATACGAGCAGCCGCGGCACAAACGTCCCGAGCAGATACCCGCCGCCGCCGGTCAGCACACCCACGGCCAGGACCTCGAGCGCGCTGCTCACGACGTTGATCCGGGCGACCCTCCCGCGCGCGACCCCCACCGCCAACAGGGTCGCGAAGGTCAGACCGATCGAGAGGGGAAGAGCCGTGCGGATCGGCTCGAAGAAGTAAGGCATCAGCGGAATGATCGAGCCGACGAGGTATGAGACACCGATCGTCACCCCCTCCCCGATGCGGACGGTCTTCGGCTCGGGGTCCAATCCGAGCTCCTTCTGGACCATCGTCGTCGAAAACGCCCGGGAGCTCGTCTGGAGCTTTTCCGCGATGACGCGCGCGTCCGCGTTCCCGATGCCCTCGTGCTCGAGAAGGAGCACCATTTCCTGGAGCTCGTACACCGGGTTCTCCCGGATGCTGCGTCGCTCGTCCCGGATCTCGGCCTGCTGCACCTGCGCCTCGGCCTTTCCCGACAGGTACTCGCCGGCCCCCATCGAGAGGGCACCGGCGAAGGCCTCGGCGAGGCCGGCGATGACCACGGCTTTCGTGCTCCCCGTCCCGCCCGCCACGCCGCTCACGACGCCGAGCGGAACGAGCAGGCCGTCCATCGAGCCGAAGACAAATTGTCGGATGCGCCCACGGCGCTCGACGCGGGCCTTCTCCGCCAGCAAACGTCCTCTGTCCGGCGTGCCGCCAGAATTCGCCCCTGTCCCGGCCTTCATCTCTCGCCCTCCTCACGGTCGAAGCCGGCGGATCGTACCCGTTTCGGGAGCGCTTGACTTTCCGGCGTAGGGTTCGATAGATTTAGATCTATGGACATGACGGCTCGCCTCCGGCCCGCGGGTCCCTCCGATTACGACGCTGTCGTCGGCCTCCTCTCCGCCGCGGGCCTCCCCATAGAAGGGCTTTCGCCGACCCTTTCCCATGCCGTCGTGGCGGTCCAGCCTGACGGCGTCATCGCGGGCTGCGTGGCTGTGGAGTCCTACGGGAAGGCCGCGCTGCTGCGCTCGCTCGCGATCGCTCCCTCCTTCCGGGGGCAGGGGCTCGGCCAGCGACTCGCGGTCGAGGCCCTGCGGCTCGCGGCGGCGGCCGGCGCCCGCGAGGTTTACCTTCTGACGGAGACGGCGGCGGAATTCTTTCCGCGGCTCGGCTTCGCGGCGCGGGACCGCGCGTCGGCACCCGCGCTCGTGCAGCAGTCCATCGAGTTTCGTTCCGCGTGCCCTTCGAGCGCGGTGCTGATGCACCTGGGGCTCCCGGCGTGAAGACGGAGGTCGACATCGTCCTCGTGTGCAAGGCGCTCGGCGATCCGACGCGCCTGAAGATCCTCGATCTCCTGAAGTCGAAAGGGCGCTCCTGCTGCGATCTGATCGGACGCGATGAGCGCGGGCTCTGCGCGTGCGACATCGAGGCGGAGGTCGGACTCTCCCAGGCCGCCGTGTCCCACCACATGGCGCGCTTGCGGCGCGCCGGACTCGTGCGGGCCGAGAAGCGCGGACGGTGGATTTACTACTCCCGCAACGACGCCGCGATCGCGGGGGTAGCGGAGGCTCTCACGCGAGTGGTGTAAAAAAAATTGCGGCCACGCATCGAATTTCCTCGATGCGTCTACAGGAGGTTGCGTCATGTCTTCGTCCGTCCACGTCTCCCTGACCGTTTCGGACCTGGCGAAATCTGTCGATTTCTACCGCGGCGTCTTCGGCGAGCCGGCGAAGCGCAAGCTCGACTACGCGAAGTTCGTCAACGCGGAGCCCGAGCTCCATCTGGCGCTGCGTCCCGGGCTCTCCGGCGCGGGCACGGCCGGCGCGCTCAACCACCTCGGGATCCGTGTGGATTCCACCGACGAGGTGCGCCGCTGGCGGGAACAGATGCGGGAGCGCAGGGTCGTCTCGGAAGAGGAGAAGCGCGAAGACTGCTGTTACGCGCTGCAGGAGAAGTTCTGGCTCACGGACCCGGACGGGAACCGGTGGGAGGTCTACACGGTCCTCGAAGACCGGGACGAGGTGGAATCGGCGGCCACGGCCTGCTGCAGCAGGTGAAAGAGGACAGTGGAGCGCGAGCCGATCTGAACCGACGCCCGCGAGTTCTGTTTCTATGCACGGGCAACTCCGCACGGTCGCAGATCGGCGAGGCGCTTCTCCGCCACCTGGGAGGCCCCGATTTCGAGGTGTTCAGCGCGGGAAGCCACCCCCGCCCGTCCATCCATCCGATGGCGCGGGAGGCCGTTCGAGAGCTCTATGGCCTCTCCATGGAAGGTCAGCACCCGAAAGGGGCGGACCGTGTGCCGGAGAGCTTCGACAGGATCATTTCGGTCTGCGACCGCGCGGCGGATTCTTGCCCGTTGCCACCAGCCGCCGGAGAGGTGATCCGGTGGAGCCTCGAGGAC
>JBBQDF010000498.1:0-2520 GCA_038319475.1 Thermoanaerobaculia bacterium | reverse complement strand
CCGGAGCCGCTCCGCCGAGGTCGAGCGCGAAAAGAATTCCGCCGATGCCCTCCGGGCTCTCGGCGAGAACCGCGACCGAATTCCGGCCGCCGCGCAGCAGCGGGGCGACGTCGATCGACGAGGCCGCGTCTCCGGGCCGCTGACCTCCCGTCGCCGCGCGGACGCCGTTGATCCAGAGGATGTAGCGCCGGTCGACGAAGAGACGCGCGATCGCCCGCCGGGGAGGGGCGGCGAGAGAGAGCGCCGCCAGAGCCGTGAAATGAGCGGGCCCGCGCTCGGGGCTGGACGAAAACCAGATCCAGCGCGCGCCCGCAAAGCCGGCCCGGCCCTCGCAGCCTGACCGCAGAAGCGAGACGATGCCCTGGGCGAGAAGCGCGAGAAGAACGACTCCCAGAAACAGCGCCGCCGCCCGGCGGCCGGACAACGCGACGGCACCACTCTGCGGGGAGCTCTGTTGACCCAAAGCGCGGCAGAGAATACACTCTTCTTCCCGACGTGATGACGATCGTCGGACTGATCCCCGCCCGTTTCGCCTCGGTTCGCTACCCGGGCAAACCCCTCGCTCTCCTTGCAGGAAAACCGATGGTCGTCCATGTTCTCGACGCGGCTCGCTCGGCGACCCGGCTCGACCGGGTGGCGGTGGCGACCGACGACGAGCGCATCGCCGACGCGGTCCGCCGCGCCGGCGGAGAGGCCGTCATGACGTCTCCCGAATGCGCGAGCGGAACGGACAGGCTAGCGGAAGCGGCGCGCACGATCGCCGCCGATGTCTACGTGAACATTCAGGGGGACGAGCCGCTGATGTCTCCCGGCAACATCGATTCCGCTGTGAACGCTCTCCTGGCGGCGCCGGACCGGGAGATCGCCTCCGTCTGGGTGCTTCTCCCGGCCTCGGAAAGCTCGGACCCGAACTCGGTCAAGGTGGCGGTGGCTGCCGACGGCCGTGCCCTCTATTTCTCGCGCGCGCCCATCCCGTTTCCGCGGGGCGGGGAGGCGCAGTACCGCAAGCACCTCGGGCTGTACGCCTACCGTGCGGAGACGCTGCGGGCGATCGCGCGCCTGCCCCCCTCCCCTCTCGAGCGCATGGAATCGCTCGAGCAACTGCGCTGGCTCGAAGCCGGGTACGCCATCTGGATGGGAGAGGCGGATTCGGATTCGATCGGAGTCGACACGCCCGAGGATCTCGCGAAGGCGGAGGACCGGATGAGAGCAAGACTGGAGGCTTCGGCATGAGCAAGTACGTCTTCGTGACCGGCGGCGTCGTTTCGTCCCTGGGAAAAGGCATCGCCGCGTCGTCGATCGGAGCGCTCCTCGAGGCGCGCGGTTATTCCGTCGCTCTGGCCAAGTTCGACCCCTACATCAACGTGGATCCCGGAACGATGTCCCCGTTCCAGCATGGGGAGGTCTACGTCACGGACGATGGAGCGGAAACGGACCTCGACCTCGGGCATTACGAGCGCTTCACCACGACGACGTCCTCCCGCACGAACAACACGACCGCCGGCCGCATCTATCTCTCCGTCATCGAGCGCGAGCGCCGCGGCGACTACCTGGGGAAAACGGTGCAGGTCATCCCGCACATCACCGACGAGATCAAGGAAGCGATCCGGAACGTCGGGGTGAACGCGGACGTAATCTTGATCGAGATCGGGGGCACGGTCGGCGACATCGAATCGCTCCCGTTTCTCGAAGCGATCCGGCAGATCCGGCAGGAGGCCGGCCGCGGCAACGCAATCAACGTCCACCTGACGCTGGTTCCGTACATCAAGGCCTCAGATGAGCTGAAGACGAAGCCGACCCAGCATTCCGTCAAGGAGCTGCTCTCGATCGGGATCCAGCCCGACGTCCTTCTCTGCCGGACCGATCGCGCCCTGCCCGATGAGGTCAAGAAGAAGATCGCTCTCTTCTGCAACGTGCCCGTCGAGGCGGTGATCAACGCGAAGGACGTTCCCTCCATCTACGAAGTCCCGCTGCAGTTCGCCGCCGAGGGCCTGGATGAAATCCTCCTCGACCTGCTCCACCTGCCGCATTACGACCGCGACCTTCTGAAGTGGGAAAATCTCGTCAACCGGATCAAGAATCCGGCGGGCGAGGTCGACATCGCGGTCGTCGGCAAGTACGTCGAGTACGGGGATTCCTACAAGTCTTTGAACGAGGCGCTGGCCCACGGCGGAATCGCGAACAACATCCGGGTGCGGCTGCACTACGTCGACGCCGAGAGCCTCGAAAACGACACCTACCCGGACACGCTCGTCAGCGCGGACGCGATCCTGGTGCCCGGCGGCTTCGGCCGTCGCGGCGTCGAGGGGATGCTGAAGGCGATTCGCTACGCGCGCGAGAAAAAAGTCCCGTTCTTCGGCATCTGCCTCGGCCTCCAGACCGCTGTCATCGAGTACGCGCGGAACGTCGCGGGCCTCGAGGGGGCCAACTCCACCGAGTTCGACGAGGACCCGAAACACAAGGTGATCTTCAAGCTCCGGGATTTAATCGGAGTCGAGGCCCTGGGAGGAACGATGCGGC
>JBBQDF010000497.1:0-2524 GCA_038319475.1 Thermoanaerobaculia bacterium | reverse complement strand
GTTGCGGCCATCTGCTCGGATTCGGGGCGCGGCACGCGCGGGTCGTTGGCTCCCTGGACGATGAAGATCGGTTTGGTAATCTTCGAGGCTCCCCCCAGCGGAGAGATCTTCAACAGGAACTCCCGCATCTTCGGGTCGCGCTCATCGCCATACTCGACGCGGCGCAGGTCCCGGCGATAGGCCTCCGTCTTTTCCAGAAAGGTGACGAAGTTCGAGATCCCGACGACGTCGAGCGCACAGCGGATGCGATCGTTGAACTCGACGGCCGAAGCGAGCGTCATGAATCCGCCGTAACTGCCGCCGGTGATCATGATCCGGTCGGAGTCGAGGTCCGGGCGCGTCCGGATCCAGTCGAGCAGCGCGCCGATGTCCTTGACCGAGTCCTGACGGAGCATCCCGTTGTCCAGCCCGGAAAACGCTTTGCCAAAACCGGTCGAGCCGCGCACGTTCGGGAAGACGACCGCAACGCCGAGCTCATTGACGTAGTAGTTCGTCCGGCCGAGATATCCCGGGCGCGACTGCCCCTCCGGGCCCCCGTGGATGTTCACGATGACCGGGCGCTTTCCCGAAAAGCGCGCGGGGGGCTTGTAAAGAAACCCGGAGATCGACTTTCCGTCGAAGCTCTTCCACCGCACGAGCTCGGGCTCGGCGAAGCTCTCGGAATTCAATCCGCCCGTCTCGCTCTCCGTCCAGCGCTCGAGCTTTCCGGTCGATGCGTCGAAGGAGTAAACGTCCGACGGCGACCGTGCGCTCGAGAAAGTGAACCCCAGGTCCCGCCCGTTCGCGTGCCACTCGAGCGATCCGAGCGTGCCGAGCGGCAGCCCGGAGACCCGCGATTCCTTTCCGGATCCGACGTCCAGAACGCGAAGTACGCTCGCTCCGTCTTCATCGGTCACGTACGCGATGCGCTTGCCGTCGCGGGTGACGTCGAATTCTTCCACGTCCCACGGGATGTTCGGGGTCAGCACCGACTGTTGCCCGGACGCGAGGTCCAGGCGCACGAGACGCTGGAACTCGGATCCACGATCGGTCGTGGTGTAAACCGCCGTCCCGCCCGGGACGAACCGGCCGCCGCCGTAGGCGATTTTCTCCGCACCGCCTTTGGGAGTGACGAGCGTCTTGACTCCGGTCGCGGCGTCGATGACCCAGAGGTACGACTCGTTGATCGAGATCTCTTCGACCACCAGAAGCTTCCTGGCGTCCGGGGACCAGTCGACCGGCTGCCATCCTCCGCCGGAAAGCTCGGCGAGGCGCCGGTCGCTCTTCGGGTCCGACGGGTCCTGCACGTAGAGGTCGGTGTCCTGCCCGTTGCGGCGGGTGGAGTTGTATGCGATCCACTTTCCGTCGTGGGACCAGACCGCGCCGCCATTTCGCGACTTGCCGTCGGTCAAGAGCGTCACGGCGCCCGTCGAGAGGTCGTCTCGGAAAAGCTGAAAGAACTCTCCCCCGCCGGTGTCTTTGGAGAACACGAAGGACTGGCCTCGGGCCGGCTGAAACTCGGCTCGACCCACGCGGTCGGAAAAGAACGTGAGCTGCCTGCGGGCGCCTCCGGGCATCTTCACCAGGTGCACCTGAGGCGTATCGGCGAAACGCGTCATCACCAGCATCTCGCGGCGCGTCGGGTGCCAGCTGGCGAAACTCGCCGAGCGGCTCTCCGCATACGGCCGCACCACCTCGGCCACCGCGGCCGGGATCGCGGGAACGCCTTCGACGACCAGGTTCTCGTTCGGGACGATCGATGCAGATTGAGCGGGGACAGCGGAGGACGCCAGCGCGGCGATCAGAGTCAGGACGGCGGATTTCATGCGGATTCCCTTCATTTGCGGCGATTCTAATGCGAAGGCTCCGAGGCGAGAGCCCTCTCCACGAGGTTCATGTTCGATTCACGCGGACAGCGCGTACACTCGTCACATCCCCATGAGACTGGTTTTCCCACGGGCGGGCGCGCGGCGCCTGCGCGCGTCGGTCTTTCGCCTCGCGGCGTTCACGACCCTCCTGCTGCCCTCGTACGCGCTGCTCGCATATGTGCTGCTGCCGGCCGCCTGGAGGAGCCCGGCGACCCGGCTTCTTCAGCCGCCGGCGGAGCGCGTGACGTTCACACGCGAGGGAATTCCCTCCGATCCGTTGAACGTGGCGCTCATCGGCAGCCGCCAATCGGTGACCGACGCGATGCGATCGGCGGGGTGGAAGCTCGCCGACGCGATCACGTTTCGTTCGGGGCTTCGTGACGCGCACAGCGTGCTTTTCGGGCGACCCTACGACACGGCCCCCATGAGCACCCATTTCCTCTGGAACCGGCCCCAGGACCTCGCGTTCGAAAAGACTGTCGGCGGCAGCCCTCGGCGGCGCCATCACGCGCGGTTCTGGCGGACCTCGTCGCCGCTCGATCCGTCGGCGACCCTCTGGATCGGAGCGGCGACCTACGACCTGAACGGCGGCGTCAGCTATCGGACCGGGGAGGTCATGCACCACAACGACGGAGATGTCGATGCCGAGCGCGCGCGGCTCTTCGCGGACCTGCACC
>JBBQDF010000496.1:0-2531 GCA_038319475.1 Thermoanaerobaculia bacterium | reverse complement strand
GAGAACTTCTTCCCGCCGAGCATCTCGGATCGCGCGCGCAGAGCGGAGATCTGCTTGACGAGGTATCTATGCCGGAGCCGCGGCGCCTCCTCGCGAGGTTCGGCGAGGCGGGCCAGCCGCGCGAGGAGTGAGTCGGCCTCGGCCTGGATGTCGGCGAGAGGTCGCATGACGCGTTCCGCTTCGGTCTTCCATTCCGGGGGACCGTAGTAGGCGTCGACGTAGTCGGCATCGTGGCGGCCGAGCGCGAGCACGAGCTTCACGTAGGAGGGCGCGAGGGAGGTGAGTTCCAGGTCCCCCGCGCCTTCGATGTCTGAGCGGTTCACCGGGGCCGGAGCCGGCGCCGGAGCGGTGCGGCATTCGAGAGAGAGGGCCGCCGGGAGGATTGCGAGAAAAGCGAGTCGCCGCATGGAAGTTCCTCCACAGGCGGGCGATGATAGAACACCGACGCGGAGGAAACCGATGAACAGAGGAGCCCCTATGGCGAAGAAGTCGGTCGCAACGCACCATGACGCCGAGTTGATCCTGAAGCTCTACGACCTTCGCCGCGAGGAGCGGATGCGCGCGGCCCGTGAGTGGTTCCTTCAGAAGTTCTCTCCGCGCTCGATCGACGACGTGCGCGGACTGGCGGCCGGGACGGCGGAAAACGCGTCCTACCGTATGGTCACGACGTACTGGGACATGGCGGCTTCTTTCATCTCCCAGGGGATCCTGGATGCCGATCTTTTTCTCGAATCCGGCGGCGAGATGCTCGTCGTGTGGGCCAAGCTCGAGCACGTGGTCCCCGCGATCCGCAGCGAAACAAACCCTCGCTTGCTCTTGAACGTCGAGAAGGTCGTCGAGATGTCGCCCTCCGCGCAGGAACGCTTGAAGGGACTGCGCGTGCGGTATGCCCCCCGGCTAAACGATCCGCCGGATTGACGGCCGGCCGGAGGACGGACGCGGATCAGCTCGCGAGCCGCTCGATCAAGTCCACGACCCGATTGGAGTAGCCCCACTCGTTATCGTACCAGGCGACGGCTTTGATCCAGCCGTCGCCCGCCGCCGCCGTCGAAAGCGAATCGAAGATCGACGAGTGCGGGTTGCCGATGATGTCGGAGGAGACGAGCGGCGCTTCGCTGTACTGAACGATGCGGCGCATCGGGCCCGCCGCCGCCTCGGAGACGGCGGCGTTGACTTCCTCCCGACCCGGGTGCCTGCCGACCCGGCAGGTCAGGTCGACGATCGATCCGTCCGGGACGGGAACGCGCATCGCCATGCCGTCAAGTCTGCCTTTCAAACGGGGGAGCACCTCTCCGACGGCCCGGGCGGCCCCCGTGGTCGTCGGGATGATGTTTTCCGCGGCCGCGCGGCTGCGGCGAAGATCCTTGTGCGGGACGTCCGCCAGTCGCTGGTCGTTCGTGTACGCATGCACGGTCGTCATGAAGGCTTCTTCGATTCCGAAGCGCTCGTCTAAGATTTTCGCGAGGGGGGCGAGGCAGTTGGTCGTGCACGACGCGTTGGAGACGATCCGGTGCTCGGGCCTCAAAGACTCGTCGTTGACGCCCATGACAATCGTGGCATCGATCTCGTCCCCCGCGGGCACGGTCAGGATCACCTTGCGGGCCCCTCCGGCCAGATGCCCCTCCAGTTTCGCCCGGGTCAGCAGCACGCCGGTCGATTCGACGACCACGTCCACGTTCAGCTCTCCCCAGGGCAGCTTCGCCGGGTCGCGCTCTTCGGTCATCCGCGTCCGGCGGCCGCCGACGGTGATCGAGTCGTGGTCGGCCCGGACCTCCTTCTCGAAGACCCGCATGACCGTGTCGTACTTCAGGAGATAGGCGAGCTGGTCATTGTCGTAGAGGTCGTTGATCGCCGCGACTTCGATGTCCGTTCGATCGGACAGGATGCGGAAGACCGAGCGTCCGATTCGCCCGAAGCCGTTGATTCCGACCCGAATCATGGTTTTTCCTTTCCGCGATCGAGCTCGGCAAACCGGCCGAGCAGATCGATCGCGCGATACGCGTATCCGTACCCGGCGTCGAACCACGAGACGGTCTTCGAGACGCTGTCGCCCATTGCCATAGTGGCGAGCGAGTCGTACACCGAAGAAAAGGGGCTGTGCGCGACGTCGCTCGAGACGATCGGCTCGACTTCGAACTTCAGACACCGTTTCCAGCGGCCGGTCGCGGCGGCGGTCCGAACGACTTCGTTCACGGCGATTTTCGAGACTTTCTTCTCGTGCCAGCAGACGAGATCGACCAGCGATCCGTTGCGGACGGGAACGCTCATTGCGGAGCCGGTGATCCGGCCCTGGAGCTCCGGCAGCAGGTCGGCAAGCATCGCGGGCGAGCGCGACGGCTGCGGGATGATGTTCTCCGCCGCCGCGCGGCCCGTCCGTTTGTCTTGCGAGGGCACGTCGGCGAGCCGGTGCTGGCTCGTGTAGGAGGGCACCGTGTTGAACATCGCGCGCCGGATTCCGAACGCGACGCGCAGGATTTTCAGAATCGGAGCGACGCTGTGCACGGTCGACGAAGCGTTCGAGACGATCCGGT
>JBBQDF010000495.1:0-2546 GCA_038319475.1 Thermoanaerobaculia bacterium | reverse complement strand
GGCCGGGGGATCGGTCCGCCCTCCTCTCAACGCTCAAACAACGCTGAACGCTCGACCTCCTCCCTGACTCACCTCTCCAGATACGTGTACCGCGGAAACATCGCCTCGAATTCCTTGTAGATGCGCTGCACCTCGTCGTTTTTGACGGGCCGGTTGGTCACGCGGCGCAACTGCTTGTTGATCGAGTCGAGGATCTCAGTGCGGTCGTAGTTCATGTACTCGAGGACCCGTTCACAGGACTCGCCGGGCAGAACGTCTTCGACTTTTCCGCGCCCCTCCTCGTCCACGGTGACCAGGACCTCGTGCGCCTCGCCGAACAGGTTGTGTAAATCTCCCAGAACGTCCTGGTACGCGCCCATCAGGCAGAAAGCGACGTAGTAGGGCTCGCCCTTGCGGAAGGTGTGGAGCGGCAGCGTGTCCTTGATGTCGCGGAGGTCGATGAACTTGTCGATCTTGCCGTCGGAGTCGCACGTGATGTCGGCGAGCGTTCCGACCTCGACCGGTTTTTCGTTCAGCCGGTGGATCGACAGGATGGGGAAGAGCTGGTCGATGGCCCAGGAATCCGGGAGCGACTGGAAGACCGAGAAGTTCATGACGTAGGTGTCAGCGAGCATCTTTTCCATGTCCTCGAACTCTTCCGGGATTTCCTTGAACGTCTTCAAGTCCCGATGGATCCGCTCGCAGATCTGCCAGTAGAGGATTTCTCCCTTCGACCGGTCTTCGAGAGAGAGGTGCCCCAGGTTGAAGAGTGTGAAGAGTTCTTCCTTGTACTGCTGTGCGTCGTGATAGCTCTCGCGAAGATTCTTGGCGTTGGTCGTGGCGAGAATCCCCGCGAGCTCCTGGATGACCAGAGCGTCGTTGCCCGTGACGCGCACTTTGCGGCCCTGCTCGATCCGATCGGCTACGTCGAGGACGTTCGCGACGAGGACGGAGTGGAAGGCGGTCACCGCCCGGCCCGACTCGGTCACCAGGGTGGGGACCGGAACCTCTTCTTCCTCGCAGATCTGCTTGATCGTGTACACCACGTCGTTGGCGTATTCCTGGGTGGAGTAGTTCATGGATGACTCGAACGCGGTCTTCGAACCGTCGTAGTCGATGCCGAGACCGCCGCCTAAATTGAGGTACTGAATCGGGACTCCCATGGCGCGCAGCTTCGCGTAAACCCGGCCCGCCTCGCGGATTGCGTTCTTGATCTTGCGAATGTCGGTGATCTGCGACCCGATGTGGAAATGCAGCATCACCATCGCGTCGAGCATCCGGCGGGACTTCAAGATCTTCACCGCCTCGAGCATCTCGGGCGTGGTCAGGCCAAACTTCGCCGCTTCGCCCCCCGACTTGGCCCACTTGCCCGACCCCCGGGCATAGAGCTTCGCGCGCATCCCGAGAAGCGGCCTCACGCCGCGTGCCTTCGCGACGCCCATGATGCGGTCGAGCTCCGAGACCTTTTCGAGAATCAGCACGACCTTCTTCTTCATCCGCACCGCGTTCAAAGCCATGCCGATGAAAGGGTCGTCCTTGTACCCGTTGCACGTGATCAGGCACTCGGGGCCCAGATCGGCGGCGATCGCGGCGAGCAGCTCGGGCTTCGATCCGGCCTCGAGGCCGTAGTTGTAAGGCCGCCCAGCCTCGATGATCTGCTGGACGACGACGCGTTTCTGGTTCACTTTGATCGGGAAAACGCCCCGAAAAACATTGTCGTAGCCGAACTCGTCGATGGCGCGCGCGAACGCGTCGTTCAAGCTGCGAACGGATTCGGACAGGATCTGAGGAAAGCGGATCACCATCGGCGCCATGATCCCGCGCAGCGCGACCTCGTCGACGATCTGCTTCAGCGCCACGCCGCGATGCGCCTCGCGCGTCGGGCGGACGAAGAGATCGCCCTCCTCCGAAACGTGAAAGAAGCCCTTGCCCCAGTTCGGAATTCCGTAGAGAGCCGCAGCATCTTCAAAACGCTGCTGCGGGCGGGCCCGCGAGGCGGACAAGTCCGAAAGGTTCCGGCGGACGGGTTTCGCGCTGGCCATCCGGCCATGCTAGCAGGGACGCCGGGTGCGTCAGGGGTCAGCCGGGAGTCGTGAGGCGTACCCCGTAGGGCTTAGCGACTTCTCTTCAGATTCCGCCTCCGTCCACGTCCTTCTTGTCCATGTGAGTGCCGGCGGTCTTCTTCGGGACTTCCTCTTCCTCCGGCTTCACGAACCTGCCGGTCCCGCCCGCGCGGCCATCGGCGCTCTCACCGTCGCGGCGGCGCTCTTCCGTCATCGTTTCTCCGGTCGGTCCCCGGAACTCCTGGCCTTCTTCTTCCGCCCGTTTCCGGCGTCCTGCGATCTCGTCTCTCGCCATCGTGTCCTCCTCGAAAAAAAAGCCCGCGGCGACGCGGGCTCTGGTTCTTGACGCGGGCTCTGGTTCTTGAAGACGCCGGTCAGCGCTTGACGTCGTCGCCTAAATCCTCGAGAGCTTCGCCGACCTTGCGCTTGGCCTTCCCAAATCCCTCCTGGACGGCGCCGCCGGCGCGCTGGTTCGCGCCTTCGCTCTCGTGATCCTTGTTCCCC
>JBBQDF010000494.1:0-2562 GCA_038319475.1 Thermoanaerobaculia bacterium | reverse complement strand
ATCGAGTAGTTGCCGCGACCCTGGGTCATCGACCGGAGGTTGGTCGAATACCCGAACATCTCCGAAAGCGGCACGCGCGCCGTGATGACCTGGATACCGCCCCGCGGTTCCATGTGCTTGATGTGCCCGCGCCGGGAGGAGAGATCGCCGATGACGTCGCCCATGTAGCTCTCGGGGACCGTCACCTCGACATCCATGATCGGTTCCTTGATGATGGGGCGCGCCTTCTTGGCGGCTTCCTGGTACGCCATCGAGCCGGCGATCTTGAACGCCATTTCGGAGGAGTCGACGTCGTGGTACGAGCCGTCATAGAGCTCGACGTGGACGCCAGTCGTCGGATATCCCGCCAGAACTCCGGTCTCGAGCGCTTCCTTGATGCCCTGCTCGATCGGTTTGATGAATTCCTTCGGGATCGAACCGCCGTACGTCGCGTTCTCGAACACGAAGTCGTGGCCCTCTTCCGCCGGACGGATGCGGATCTTGCAATCGCCGTACTGTCCGCGGCCGCCCGACTGCCGGACGAACCGGCCGTGGCCCTCAGACTCCTTCGTGATCGCCTCTCGATACGCGACCTGCGGCTTGCCGATGTTGGCGCCGACGTTGAACTCCCGCACGAGTCGGTCCGTGATGATCTCGAGATGGAGCTCGCCCATCCCGCGGATGATCGTCTGCCCCGTCTCCTTGTCTGTGTGGACCTTGAAGGTCGGGTCCTCCTGCATGAGCTTGCCGAGCGCCATCCCCATCTTTTCCTGGTCGGCCTTCGTCTTCGGCTCGATCGCCACCGCGATGACGGGCTCCGGAAAGTTCATGGCTTCGAGGATGACGATGTTGTCGCGGTCGCAGATCGTGTCGCCGGTCGACACGTTCTTGAGTCCCACCGCGGCGGCGATGTCGCCCGCCCAGACTTCCTTGATCTCTTCCCGCTTGTTCGCATGCATCTTCAGGATCCGGCCGATGCGATCGTTCGTATCTTTCGTGGCGTTGAACACCCCCGACCCGGCGTCGAGGTGCCCGGAGTAGACGCGGAAGAACGCGAGCTGGCCGACGAAGGGGTCCGTCATGATCTTGAAAACGAGCGCGGCAAACGGGCCGTCGTCCCTGGGCTCCCGGATCATCTCGGCGCCGATTTCGTCATGGCCCTTGATGGGCGGAACGTCGAGCGGTGAAGGCAGGTAGTCGACAACCGCGTCGAGAAGCTGCTGGACGCCTTTGTTTTTGAAGGCGGACCCGCAGATGACGGGCTGGACGGCGCCGGCAATCGTGCCGCGGCGCAGGGCCGCCTTCAGCTCCTCCGTCTGGACCTTACCTCCGTGGAGATATTTCTCGAGAAGGGTGTCGTCGGACTCGGCGACGGTTTCGATCAGCTGCTCCCGATAGCGCTCCGCCTCTTCGCGGAGGTCTTCGGGAATCGGCACGACGTCGTACTTGGACCCGAGCGTCTCGTCTTTGAAGTCAAAGGCCTGCATGTTGACGACGTCGATGACCCCGCGGTGATTGGCTTCGGAGCCCCACGGGAACTGGATGGGCGCGGGCTTCGCGTTCAGCTTCGTGCGCATCATTTCGACGCACCGCGGAAAATCGGCCCCGGTGCGGTCCATCTTGTTGACGAACGCGAGGCGAGGGACCTTGTACCGGTCGGCCTGGCGCCACACGGTCTCCGACTGCGGCTCGACTCCGGCGACCGCGTCGAATACAGCGACCGCTCCGTCGAGAACTCGCAGCGAGCGCTCGACCTCGGCCGTGAAGTCGACGTGGCCCGGCGTGTCGATGATGTTGATGCGGATCTCTTCGCCGCCCGCGGCCTTCCAGAAACACGTCGTCGCGGCCGAGGTGATCGTGATCCCCCGCTCCTGCTCCTGGACCATCCAGTCCATCGTCGCGGTGCCGTCGTGGACTTCCCCGATCTTGTAGTTGACCCCCGTGTAATAGAGGATCCGCTCGGTCGTGGTCGTCTTCCCGGCGTCGATGTGCGCCATGATGCCGATGTTCCGGGTGTCTTTGAGTCCGTGCGTGCGTGGCATGTCAGCGGTCGGTTTTCAGTTTTCGGTGGTCAGTTGGAAAAAATTACCAGCGGTAGTGGGCGAACGCCTTGTTCGCCTCCGCCATCTTGTGCGTGTCGTCTTTCTTCTTCACCGCGCCGCCGCGGAGGTTCGACGCGTCGAGGAGCTCGGCCGCGAGCTTTTCCTTCATGGTCTTCTCCCCGCGCGAGCTGGCGTAGTCGATGATCCAGCGAATCGCGAGCGACGTCCGGCGGTTCGGCCGCACCTCGACGGGCACCTGGTAGGTCGAGCCGCCCACCCGGCGGGACTTGACCTCGAGCGCCGGCTTGACGTTCTCGATCGCCTTCTTGAACGCCTTCATCGGGTCGTCCTGCGTCTTCTCGGCGACCTTGTTGAGAGCTCCGTAGAGGATGCCTTCCGCGACCGACTTCTTCCCCTCGGACATCACGGAGTTGATGAACTTCGTGACGAGCTGGGAGTTGTAGAGCGGGTCCGGAAGGATTTCGCGTTTGGCAACGACTCGGCGTCTGGGCATGTTCTAGTTCTCGGTATTCAGTTCGGT
>JBBQDF010000493.1:0-2563 GCA_038319475.1 Thermoanaerobaculia bacterium | reverse complement strand
GAGGCGAGCGCGGGCGAAGCGGTCTTGACGCGGACGCGCTCGCGGCCCTTACGCACCAGTTGCGAAATTGTCGGCATCGACTCTCCAATGTCACCCCGAGCTCCCCGGAGGCGAGGAGAACCCGAGATCGACCGTAAATTTGGCTTTCATCAGACCGGGCGCGCCCGTTACCGAAACAGACCGCCGGAGCCAGAGGAAAAACCCGCGAATCGTACGCGGCCGCGGGAATGCTGTCAAGCGCTATTTCGCCCGGAACGTTCCTTACGGCAGCGAGTTAGCGAGCATATCTCAGAAAGCGAATCCCGGGAGGCTCCCCCGCTAAGGGGCGATCGGCAACCGAGGCGCGATAGGCTCGGGCACGCGTCCGACGGCCGGGCGCGCCTTCGCCGGAGGAGCGTTTTCATGATCCTGGTCGCGGGCTCCACGGGACTGCTCGGTCTGGAGATCTGCCGCAGCCTTCGAAGCCGGGAGGAGAGGGTCCGGGGGATGGTTCGGGAGGATTCCCCCCGCCGGGACGACGTCGCGGGCCTCGGAGTCGAGACCGTCACGGCCGATCTGAAGGACCCGGGAAGCCTGGCGGACGCGTGCCGGGGGGTAGCCACCGTGATCTCGACGGTCAACTCCGTAGGCCGGAAGGTCCGAGGGGACGGACTCGCGACCGTCGACCGGGCGGGACAGGCGGCGCTCGTCCTCGCGGCCCGCCAGGCGGGCGTCCGCCGGTTCGTCTATCTCTCCGTGTCGCCCGGCTCGGCCGATTGCCCCTTCGTCCGGATCAAGCGGGAGATCGAGACCGCCGTCCGGGAGAGCTTCCCGGAGTGGGCCATCCTGATGCCCGCCGCGTTCATGGAGATCTGGCTTTCCGCCCCCCTCGGCTGGGACTTCGCCAGCGGGCGCGCCAGGATCTTCGGATCCGGGACCCGGCCCTCGAGCTTCGTATCCGTGCAGGACGTTGCCGCGTGCGCCGCCTCGGCCGCGACCGGAGCGGGACTCGGCCATCGGGACCTGCCGATCGGGGGGCCGGAGGCGGTCTCGCCTCTCGACATCGTCCGGCTGGCGGAATCGGTTCTGGGCCGGAAAATGAAGGTCCGCCACGTCCCCCTTCCCATTCTGCGGGCCGCCGCCTTCCTCCTGCTGAGCCCCAACCCCATGATGTCGAGCCTGCTTTCGCTCGGTATAAAACTGGCCGAAGAGGGAGAGACGGTCGAGACGCCGAGGGGCGGGTTCCTCCCGCCTTCCCGCGTCACGGTCCGGGACTTCTTAGACACCCGCGCCAAGTTCCCCTTCCCGCGGCCGGCCGCCGCGGGCTGAGCGGGGGACGGACGCGGTTTCACCCGGAGGGTCGGCTTCAGTGGCAGGGGGAGGTGCGGAGCAGGCGGTGCGTGGAGTGCCAGATGCGACATCCGGGTCTCGCCGCCAGTCTCGGTCTTCCGAGGTTCGTCCTCAGAGCCCTGGTGTCGTCGTCGGCGGCTCGGGCGGGCACGCGGCACCTGATTGCCGGAGGTAGTCGCACACGTCGAAGACCCTGTACAGTTCGATGATCCGCCCACCCGAGAGGCGAAAAAAGTCCATGCCACGGGTGGTGACGGGCTTACCGGTCGCCGGGACGCCGTGGAACGCGCCCCCGCTGATCGCCTTGAGGCGGAAGCGCGCCATCGCCAAGTCGTTGTCGATGACCAGGTTCTCGATCGTCCAGGCTTGTCCTGCCGCGACGCGGTGATGTTCCACGAGAAACCGCTTGTGTGCCTCCATTCCCCGCGTGTGTTCATCCCGGTTGCCGAACGCGAAAAAGAAGTCCTCTGATAGAAGTTGATCCACGACGCGGGCCGCTTTCGCCTGATCCGACTCACTGGCGTCTTCCGCGTAGTACCGGCGAACGACTTCCTCGATCCGGGAGCGCGGGGTCGGGGCCTCCGCCGAGAATGGTCCAGCTGCCGTCGCGAAAATAAGTGCCGGGAGAGAAACCGCGCACTCCAGCTCTCGTGCGGATCGCTCGTCCGATCGCAGGAGGACTCGTCGCTCGGGAAGCCCGCCGAGCTCTGCAGCCCGACCGTCAACGAGGAGAAGGTGCGACCGCAGGAAGCCCGACGCGGGCGACGAGATCTGTAAAACTCGGATCCTCCCGGATCGGATCAAAGATGTCGTACACGTTCAGTGCTACGAGATAGCTCGCCCCCGCCTCGAAGGCTCGGTCGAGCACTTCGAACGCTCGATCCCTGTCGCCGAGCGCGATGTGAATCATCAGGATCGATACTGTCGTGACGTACTCGCCGGCGGCGGCCCGATGCTCCAGCTCGAGCAGGAGCTTCCGAGCCTCCTCCGCCCGCCCCGAAAGCGCCTGGGCCCGACCGACGATCCCGACGAGGAGCGGGAGGCGCGCCACCCGGCGCATTTCCCCCTCCGCGAGCGCGATCGCCCCCGCGTAGTCTCCCATCGCCGTCATCGCGATCGCCAGCCACGCTGTTCCCGGAGTGAACCTCGGCTCCAGCGACAAGGTCGTCCGCAGCTGATGGATGGCGGCCTCGAACCGCCGCGCGCAATAGAGACTCCAGCCGAGGTCCGCGTT
>JBBQDF010000492.1:0-2571 GCA_038319475.1 Thermoanaerobaculia bacterium | reverse complement strand
GAGGGAGTTGGTTTGAGAAGTCGAAAGGCGACTCCTCCTGGAGCGGGTTGAAGTCGTTGGGCGCCTCGAGCGACGCGTCCATCTCCTCGCGCGCCATGTCGGCCGTCGACTGGATGCCCTGGATCTTGAGCTTGAACTCGTTGGGGTTGGTCGCGCGCTTCAAGGCCTCCTCGAGCGTGATGAGCCCCGACTTGTACAGGCTGTAGAGAGACTGGTCGAACGTCTGCATCCCGTACTGCGACGTGCCCTGTTGGATCGCGTCCTTGATATACTTCGTCTTTTCCTTGTTCTCGATGCACTCGCGAACGTAATTCGTCCGGATCAGGATCTCCGCCGCCGGCACGCGGCCGAGCCCGTCGGCCCGCGGCATCAGACGCAGCGATACGGCCGCCTTGAGGACGGCGCCGAGCTGGAGCCGGATCTGCTTCTGCTGGTGGGGCGGGAAGACGGCGATGATGCGGTTGATCGTCTCGGTGGCGTCGAGGGTGTGAAGGGTCGAGAAGACGAGGTGGCCGGTCTCGGCGGCCGTCAGGGCGGTCTCGATCGTCTCGTAATCGCGCATTTCGCCGACGAGGATGACGTCGGGGTCCTGGCGCAGCGCGCTGCGGAGGGCGAGCGAGAAGCCCTTGGTGTCGACGTCGACCTCGCGCTGGTTCACGATCGACTTCTTGTCGCGGTGGAGGAACTCGATCGGGTCCTCGATGGTCATGACGTGCTCGTTGCGGGTCGCGTTGATGTGGTCGATCATGGCGGCGAGCGTCGTCGACTTGCCCGAACCGGTCGTGCCGGTGCACAGGACGAGGCCGCGCTGTTCCTGGCAGATCTTCTCGAGCACGGGGGGGAGGAGGAGCTCCTTGATCGAGAGGATCTTGGCCGGAATGACGCGGAGGACGAGTCCCACGGTCCCCCGCTGCTGGAAGATGTTGCAGCGGAAACGGCCGAGGTTGGGGACGTTGTACGCGATGTCGATCTCGAAGTTGTTCTTGAACTTTTCCTTCTGCCGGGCGGACATGATCGAGAAAGCCATCGCGATCGTGTCTTCCTGCATGAGGCGGCGCATGTCTGCCAGCGGAATGAGCGTTCCGTCCACGCGGATGACGGGAAAAGCGCCCACCTTCAGGTGCAGATCGGACGCTTTCCGCTCGACCGCAATCTTCAGCAGATCGTTGATATGCATGGTTTTATTTTCCTCGGTTGGAGGCTAGATTACGCTCGTTGCTGAGGGAAAGGAAGCTCTCAGCTGTCAGCCGTGAGCTTTCAACCAGACCTGAGAGCCATCGGCGGAGGGACCGTAACGCATTGAGCTGACAGCTGATAGCTGACAGCGGACAGCTGACGGCTCCTCTAGACCCGCGCTTCCACCGGCAACGGAGTGAGCCACCCGTAGCGATCGTCGACCTCTCCATGAATGAGCGCGAAGAACTCTTTCTGGAGCCGCTCGGTGACCGCGCCGCGGCGCCCGGCCCCGACCTGGATGCGGTCGACGGACCGGATCGGAGTGATCTCGGCAGCCGTGCCGGTGAAGAAGATCTCATCGGCGACGTAGAGCATTTCCCGGGCGATCTGCGTCTCGACGACCGTGTAACCGGCGTCATTGGCGATCCGCATCACCGAATCGCGCGTGATCCCGGGCAGGATCGTGCCCGCCAGCGGCGGCGTCAGGATCCGCCCCCCGTAGACGAGGAAGATGTTCTCGCCGCTTCCTTCCGAGATGCGTCCCGCGTTGTCGAGGGCAATGCCCTCGGTGTAGCCGTTGGTGATGGCTTCCATCTTGATCAAGGCCGAGTTGAGGTAGTTGCCGGTGGCCTTGGCCATTGCCGGGAAGGTGTTGGGCGCCATCCGGTTCCACGACGAGACGCAGACGTCCACGCCGCCCTCGAGGGCCTCGTCGCCGAGGTACCGGCCCCAGCGCCACACGGCGACCATGACGTCGACCGGGCTGTGGAAGGGGTTGACCCCGAGCGCCCCGAGGCCGCGATACACGACGGGACGGATGTAACACTCGTCGTAGCCGTTGGCCCGGACCGTCTCGAAGATCGCGTCGCGAAACTGGGCCGCGGTGTACGGGACTTCCATCCGGTAGACCTTGCAGGAGTCGAAGAGCCGCTTGATGTGCTCGTCGATCCGGAACGCCGCGGATCCCTGCCTGGTCTTGTAGACCCGGGCCCCCTCGAACATCGCCGAGCCGTAGTGAAAGACGTGGGAAAAGGCGTGGATCTTCGCGTCGGCGAAGTCCACGAGCCGTCCGTTCATCCAGACTTTCTTGACGTCCTCGTACGACATGGCGCCTCCCGGTGTGACCCGGAGTATTCCCCGCCGCCGCGGGGGTGTCAATGCGCGATTCGCGCCAGGGCCGTTCGCGCCAGCATCAGCGCCGCGACGACGGCCGTCTCGGCCCGGAGCTTTCCCGCGGCGAGTGACGCCGACGTCCAACCGCACGAGAGCGCGGCCGCGAGCTCGGCGTCGGACCATCCGCCTTCCGGACCCACGAGAAGCGCCACGCCGCCGCCGCCGAGACGGTCGGGAAAGCGCTCGCCGCGGGGATCCAGGAGGAGCCGGTGCGCCGCGGAT
>JBBQDF010000491.1:0-2574 GCA_038319475.1 Thermoanaerobaculia bacterium | reverse complement strand
CACTTCGCCCTTGTGCGCCTCGACGATCCACCGCACGATCGAGAGCCCGAGGCCCGATCCGCCGGAATACGCCCGCCGCGCGCGGTCGCTGCGAAAAAACCGTTCGAACACGTAGGGCTGATCCGCCGGCGGAATCCCGATCCCGGTGTCGCTCACTTCGATCGTCGCCTCATGGGGCGCCGACTGGAGCCGGACGCGGATGCGTCCCAGCGGGCCGGTGTAACGGATCGCGTTCTCGAGCAGGTTGTGGAGGACCTGCTGCATGCGGCCGGCGTCGACGAACGCGCGGACCGGGTGCTCCGGCAACTCGGCGGCCAGATCGATCCCGCGGTCGGCCGCGGCCGGGAGCAGGTCGCGCGTGACTTCCGCGAGGAAGGGGCCGAGATCGACGTTCGCGAAGGACAGCGTCACCCGCCCGCTTTCCCCCCGCGCCAGGAAGAGCAGGTTCTGAGACAGGCGCGTTAAGTGCCTCACCTCCAGGAGAGCGTCTCCGATCGCTTCCCGGTATTCCTCGGGGGAGCGGTCTTCCTCGAGGGCGACCTCGAGGGAGCCCCGGAGGACGGTTAACGGCGTGCGCAGCTCGTGCGACACGTCCGCGATGAACTGCTGCTGCTCTTTTTCCGCGGAGGCCAGAGCGTCGAGGCGCGTATTGAGCCGCGCGGCGATCTCGCGCGCTTCGCCTTCGAGACCCGCCTCGGGAATGCGCTTGACCGGGTGTTTCTCCGTCTCGGCCAGCAGGCGCAGAAGCGCGGAGGTCGCGTCTTCGCGGGGAGCCGGTTCCGCGCGGGTGCGGGAAAAGATCCCCACCCTACTCCTCGGCGTCCGCCGGGCGAAGCCGGTACCCGACGCCGCGGACCGTCTGGATCACCTTGTCCCGCTCTCCCGCGTCGATCTTCTTTCTGAGGGCGTTGATGTAGACGTCAATGATGTTCGTCGACAGGTCGACCGAGTCTTCCCAGATGCGGGCCTGGATCTCGGAGCGCGACACGACCTTGCCCCTCCTCCGCAGAAGCAGCTCGAAGAGAGCCCCTTCCCGCGCGGTCAACCGGATCGTGCCCCCCTCGCCGACGCCGCCGCGCGATACCTCTCGCGACTCGGGATCGTAGGTGAGCTCGCCAAACGCGAGCGGACCGGGCTCCTCGACTTCGGTGCGCCTTAGGAGCGCGCGCAACCGCGCCAGGAGCTCCCGAAACGAGAACGGCTTGACGAGGTAGTCGTCGGCGCCGGCGTCGAGCCCCTCGATCTTGTTCTCGACGGTGTCCCGCGCGGTCAGCATCAGGATCTTGGATTTGACCCCGCGGGTGCGAAGCGCCCGGCAGAGCTCGAGACCGTCGCGGGACCCGGGAAGCAGGAGGTCGAGAATCACGAGATCGAACACCTCCGTCTCGAATCGCGCCATCGCCGAGTCGGCGTCCTTCACCGTCTCGACGGCATAGCCTTTCTCCGTGAGTCCCTTCCGCAGGAACCGGGCGATCCGTTCCTCGTCCTCGACGACCAGGACCTTCATCCGGAGACACCCGCCTCGGGGGGTTTCCCGGTGTCGGGCCCGCGGCGCGCTCGCGAGAGCATCAGAATCGCTCCGGCCCCGGCCGCAAAGCCTCCGGCGAAGTGGGAAAGGTCGCCGGCCGTGGCGACCGCGACGACGACTCCGCCCGCGACGAGCGCCAGTATCGTGAGGCGGGAGACTTCAATCGGCGGGACGTTGGTCATCACGATCGGGTCCGAAAACCCGAATGCGGGTATTCTCTCGCATTCCCGATTTGAAGGAGGAAAGAAATGAGAATCTCGAGGATCCCGCACATCACGCTGCTCGTGCTCGCGTTCGTCTCCGCAGGCTGCGCCTCACACGTGAGCACTCCGCCCGCGTCGGCTGCGAGCGGCGGCTCGGGCTCCGCGGAGGGAGCTTCCGCCAGCGCCACCCTGGAATCCAGAAGCGGATCGACCGTCACCGGCACCGCGACGTTCACCGAGCTCGGGTCCGGAGGCGTGCGCGCGCGCATCCACGTCGAAAACGCCCCGCCCGGAACGCACGGCCTGCACGTCCATGAGAAAGGCGACTGCTCGGACCCCGAGGCGAAGTCGGCGGGCGGGCACTTCAATCCGGGCGGGATGCCGCACGCCGGCCCGATGTCCGGCCAGCGCCACGCGGGGGATCTCGGAAACATCGAGATCGGCTCGAACGGCAAGGGCGACCTCGACGTGCGCAGCGATCTTCTGACCGTGAAGGCGGGCCCCAACTCGGTCATGGGCCGGGCTGTGATCTTTCACGAGAAGGCGGACGACCTGACGACGCAGCCGACGGGGAACGCGGGCGGGCGTCTGGCGTGCGGGGTGGTCAGGTAAACACGTCGCGAACCGACCGTCGCCTCCGCTCACTGCGGGAGCTGCCGTTCGCCGCGGGGCGAACGGCACCGGCCGGCGGCTCGGCCGGTTGCGGCCGCGACCGCCGGCCTGCTCCCTCCGTTCGCGATGGCTCCCGCAGCTTTATGACCGTTGCGGCCGAGAAGGGCTCTATCGGCGCCTGACAGAGGGCGGAGTGGATGGGCGGGTTCTGCCCTTTCGCGACTGGAGCTC
>JBBQDF010000490.1:0-2582 GCA_038319475.1 Thermoanaerobaculia bacterium | reverse complement strand
AAGCACGCCGCCAGCGTTCATTCTGAGCCAGGATCAAACTCTCCACTTAAAGTGTTTTCACGACGTCGGTTCCCGAAGGTGACCGCCGCCGTCAAATTCGAGTGAAATCCTGTTTTTGATTCAGGAAGTTCCTGCCTGATGGCAGGGTGCTGCTTTTTTCGAAAAGCAGCAAAAATAATTGACGTCTGGCACGCTCTACTCAGTTTTCAAGGAACCGAATCCTCGGGCGCCGCATCGGACACTCGGGAGACGCCGTTCTTCCGGCGTAGCTGAACCGAAACCGCCTTCCAGAGACGGAAATTTCAGTTTCTTCGATTTTTTTCGGTCCGTCAACTACTTTCGCTTTTCGCTAGCCGGCAGTCTCGTGAGAGACGGCTAACGCAGCCGACGGAGACGTGAAAGAACCAGGAACCCTTGCGGGAAGCGCAATATAGGTCGCTGACGGATTCGTGTCAAGGAATTTTGAAACAAATCATAACCATCTATTTTTCAAAGGTTTAGCTCGTCCCAGGATGCACACATCACTGTGCAGAAATCAGTCCCCTCCGCAGTGCCTCGAGAACTCTCGAGATGGCCGCAGGGTACAGCCTGTGCTCCTCTTCCAGAATGCGAGCCGAGAGGCTCTCGGTCGAGTCACCCCGGAGGATCGGAACGCGTGTGCTGAGAACCGGGGCGCCCGAATCCGTCCCTTCGTCGACGAAATGGACGGTACACCCGGACTCGCTGTCTCCCGCCTCGAGAGCTTTTCGCTGGGGGGAGAGGCCCGGATACAGGGGCAGAAGCGAGGGATGGATGTTGAGAATCCGGCCGCGGTACCGGGCCACGAGTTGCGGAGACAGGATGCACATGTAGCCGGCGAGGCAGATCAGGTCCGGCCGAACCGATTCGAGGATCCGGCCGATTTCCTCCTCGTGCTCCCGCCGGCTCCCAAAGCGCGACCGATCGACCGCAAACGCCGCCAGCCGCCGCCTGCGAGCGGCCTCGAGGCCGCCGGCGGACGGATGGTCGGAGATCACCGCGACGATCGCCGCGTCCGGAATCTCGCCCCTGTCGACGGCGTCCGCGATGGCCTCGAAATTGGACCCGCGTCCGGAGAGGAGCACGGCGAGGCGCGCCGGTTTCAGGGGTGACTCACCGGAGATGGACAGAGCCGCCCGCTTCATTCAACGTGCCCACCTCGGGTCCGAGAGCCGGAGACGGCAGGCGAAGGCGGGAGGCGGGAACAGCATGGAGCGCCATCCGGAGAAGATTTTCGGTCCTGGCGCGTTCAGGCGGGCGCGCGCTCGATGAGGACGCGCCTGGCGCCCTGCCCCTTCACGTTGCCGATGGCGTACCAGGCGACTCCCGCGTTTTTCCACGCCGACACGACCCGCGGAAGATCGGCGGGAGAAACGAACACCACCATGCCGATCCCCATGTTGAAGACGCGGTGCATCTCCTCGAACGAGACGCGGCCCTCACGCTCGATGACGTCGAAAACCTCGGGCACCGGCCACGCCCCCGATCGGATCACGACGTCGACGCCGTCTGGAAGCACGCGCGGGATGTTGTCGTAAAAGCCGCCGCCGGTCACGTGGGCCATGGCGTGGACCAGGTCATGAGCCAGAAGAGGCTCCATCGCTTTCCGATAGGAGAGGTGAGGCGCAAGCAGCGCGTCGCCGATCGACACTCCCTTCTTCGAGCCCAGCGGATCCTTCATGCCGCGCCCGAGCTCCTCGAAAAACACCTTCCGCGCGAGCGAATACCCGTTCGTGTGGAGGCCCGCGGAGGGAAGCCCCAGCGCGAGGTCTCCGGCCACGACACGCGAGCCGTCCAGGATTTTCTCGCGGTCGACGACACCAACGATCGTCCCCGCGAGATCGTATTCGCCTTCCGCGTAGAAGCCCGGCATCTCCGCCGTCTCCCCGCCCAAGAGCGCGGTCCCGTTGTCCCTGCAACCCCTCGCTACGCCGGCGATCACGGCGGACAACACTTCGGGCTCGATTTTTCCGGTCGCCAGATAATCCAGGAAGAAGAGAGGCCGCGCGCCCTGGACGAGGATGTCGTTCACGCAATGATTGACGAGATCCGCTCCGCAGCTGTCGTGACGACCGGTTTCCACGGCGATTTTCAGCTTCGTTCCGACTCCGTCCGTCGAGGCGACGAGAACGGGTTCGCGGTAATCAGAAAAATTCGGGCGAAAAAGTCCTCCGAAGCCGCCAACGTCCCCGAGCACCTGCGCGTTGAAGGTGGACCGGATCGCCGCCCGCGCGCCGGCGAGCGCCGCGGCCTTCGCGTCGATATCGACTCCCGCTCCGGAGTAACGAGATGATTTCAACGAGCGAATTATAGATGCCCTCACCGTCCGCGGATCGTTGGGGAGCGCGACACCCGCGAAAACGTCAGGACGTGAAGCGCGCGGCGGCGGCGCGTGAACTGAGGCGCCCTGTGGTTAACTTTCATGGCGATGATCGAACGCGTGGCGGCGAAGCTGAAGACACTTCTGGAGCTGCCTGAGGTGCGCGGAATCGATCACGACGCTCCCGAACTGATCGATATCCACCGCCGCGTCATCAAGGCCAAACCTTTTCTAAAAGCGCTCT
>JBBQDF010000489.1:0-2582 GCA_038319475.1 Thermoanaerobaculia bacterium | reverse complement strand
GGTCGCGTTCACGGGATCGCGCGACGTCGGGATCGAAATCAGCGAGAAAACCGGGCGCGTGCCGAAGGGACAGATCTGGATCAAGCGCGCGATCCTCGAGATGGGCGGCAAGGACTTCATCCTGGTCGACGAGACGGCGGATCTCGAGGAGGCCGCGAAGGGCGTCGTGGCCGCCGCTTTCGGATTCCAGGGGCAGAAGTGCTCGGCCTGCTCGCGGCTGATCGTCCACGAGAAGGTGCATGACGAGCTCCTCGCGAAGGTCGTCGAAAAGACGAAGCAGCTAAAAGTCGGCGACGTCCGCAACCCGAGCACCCAGGTCGGCGCGGTCATCAACGAGCGCGCGCAGAAGCGGATCCTGGAGTACGTGAACGTCGGCCGGCAGGAAGGCAAGATCGTCGCGGGCGGCGAGCCCGGGCCCGGCGAGGGCTTCTTCGTCGTCCCGACCATCGTCGACGGCGTGAAGCCCGGCGCGCGGCTCGAGCAGGAAGAAATTTTCGGCCCGGTGCTGGCGGTCATCCCCGTCGCGAGCTTCGAAGAGGGCGTCGCGGTGGCCAACGACACGGAATACGGCCTGACCGGAGCGCTCTACTCGAGCGACCGCGAGCGGCTCGACCGCGGGAAACGCGAGCTCTTCTGCGGGAACCTGTACTTGAACCGCAAATGCACCGGCGCTCTCGTCGGCGTGCATCCGTTCGGCGGGTTCAACATGTCGGGGACGGATTCCAAGGCCGGCGGCCGCGAATACCTGTATCTCTTCACGCAGGCAAAGGCGATCTCGGAAAAGGTCTGAGGCGCAGCGGGCGTGTCAGAAGAGACCTTCCCCGGGCCGGCCAGGCGGTTCGAGTCCGTCGGGTTCTCGGAGATCGTGCAGGTCCGCAACCGGGTTCTCGCGCTGCTCGCTCAGGGACACCGGGTGTGGAGGTTCGAGGGCGGCGAGCCTTACATGCCGACACCAGAACCGATCAAGGCGGCCATGACGGCCGCGCTCGCCCGCAACGAAACCCGCTATGCGCCTTCCTCGGGGATTCCGGACCTTCGGCGCGCGATCCTCGCGAAAGTGCGCGATCGCAACGGCATTCCGGCCGACGACGAGAGCCCGATTGTCGTCAACGGCGGGATGCACGGGCTCTTTGCCGCCTTTGCGACGCTACTCGACGCCGACGATGAAGTCCTCATGCTCTCGCCCTACTGGACCCCGATCGTGGACGTCATCCGCTACCACGGGGCGACGCCGGTCCTCGTCCCGGCGGAGGAAGCGGCACGCGACGGCCTGACCGCGGCGCTCGCAAAGCGGCTTTCGAAAACGACGAAGCTTCTCTACTGGAATTCGCCGACCAACCCGACGGGGCAGGTGTTCACCCGGGCGCAGGTCGAGGAGGTCGCGGCGTTCGTGCGGGACAACGGTCTCGCGCTGATTTCCGACGAGGCGTACGAAGACCTCATCTACGAGGGCGAGGGGCACACCTCCCCCGCGTCTTTTCCGGGTCTCTCCGATCGGACCGTTTCCGTCTTCACGCTGTCGAAGACCTATTCGAGGACGGGGTGGCGGGCCGGGTACGTTCTGGTCCCGAAGCGGTGGCGCGCGGCCATGCAGACGGCCGTTCTCTATTCGATCAACGGGGTCTCGACGCCGACGCAGTGGGCAATGCTCGAAGCGCTCACGATGGCGTCCGGCTTTCTCGAAGAGGCGAAGGCGGGATATCGCCGGAGACGCGATGCCCTGGTCGCCGGACTACGAGCCTCCGGTTTCGAGCTCGACACGCCGCGCGCGGCCCTCTATCTGTTTCCGAAGATTCCCGCTTCCCTCGGTTCGGGCTCCACCGCGGCCGCCACCGCGCTCCTGGACACGAAGCGGATCGCCACCGTCCCGGGGATCGTGTTCGGCCCGCAGGGCGAAGGTCATCTGCGGTTTTCCTTCTCCGTCGCCGAGGAGACGATCCGCGGGGGAATCCAGGCGTTGTAGGAGCATTCTCGCGGGCGACGCGCGCCCACAAATTCCTGGTGTTTGAAGTGACGGATGGCGGCCCTATCGACGATAACTCTCGGGACGAACGTCCTGGAGAGCGGGAAATTTTTCGCGGATCGCGCTCACGACTGCAGGATCCACCTCGCCAAAAAGGACCGCCTCCCCCGGGCCCGCCTCCTCGACCACTTCTCCCATCGGGTCGATGACAGCGGAGTCGCCCGCGTAGGAGAGCCCGCCTCCTTCGCCCGCGCGGTTTACCCCGACGACGTATGCCTGGTTCTCGATCGCGCGCGCCCGCAGGAGGGCGCGCCAGTGCTCGCGCCGCGAGTCGGGCCAGTTGGCGATCACGGCGAAGAGGTCGGTCTCTCTCGCCGCCAGGCGGAACGGCTCGGGAAAACGCAGGTCGTAGCAGATCAGCGGAGTGACACGGACGTTCTCGACGGTCGCCGTCACCACACGCTCTCCCCCGGCATAGTGACGGTCCTCTCCGCCGAAGGTGAACGGGTGAATCTTGGCGTAGCGTGTCACGGCTCCCGCCGGCGAGACGAGCAGGGCGACGTTCCGGGCTCGCGGCTGCCCCGCCTCGGCGACGCTGGCGAGCAGCCAGAGCCCGAGG
>JBBQDF010000488.1:0-2583 GCA_038319475.1 Thermoanaerobaculia bacterium | reverse complement strand
CGACGATTGGTAGGCTCGAGCGGATTTGAACCGCTGACCCCCACAGTGTCAATGTGGTGCTCTCCCCCTGAGCTACGAGCCTGTTCCGGGTCCCGGGTGCGTTCCCGCATCCGGGGGGCTACGGGCCGGAAGCCCGCGGGGACTTTGAAATCCGGCCTTCGTCCCTGATTTTGAAAGAGCAATTCCCGACGATTCGGGGGATGCGGAATGTAGCAGAAACGGGCGGAGGGGGGAAGGCGGGGGCCGTGAGGGGTCAGGGGTGAGGGGTCAGGGGGACCGGAGACCGGCCCGGAGCGGCAACGGTACTCCGCGTCAACGAGATTCTGGAATTCGTCGATTGGGGCAAAGCCTCTCCTACATGCCGAAGCGTTTAGGCTCGACCCGCCCCCGCCTCCCATCCCACGCGTCCGCCTCACCCCTAACCCCTTACCCCTGACGTCCCCGGCGGCGCGTCGCCTGCTACACTCGTTTCACTCGATGTCTTCCGCGATCAAGAGCTCTCTCTCGTCGCTCGCGGGGCGGTGGAGCGCCTTTTCCGAGGCGCGGGCGGAGACCGACGCGGCTCGCCGCTTCTGGGATGACGGGGCGCCCGGCGAACCTGAAAACCACTACTGGGGCGCGCAGCCTCTGGTGCGCCGCGCCATCAACCGGCGGGTCACGGGGGATCCCAACCGCTGGCCCATGGAATGGTTCGCGCGCCGCTACACCCCGAGGCCCCTGCCCCGCGGCCTCTCCGTGGGCTGCGGGCCCGGACTTCTCGAGCGTGACGTTCTGGACAAGGGCATCTGCCGCGCGGTCGAAGGAATCGACTTCTCCCCCGAGGCGATCGCGCAGGCACGGCAGGGGGCGCGCGAGGCGAATCTCTCGCGGGTCCTCGACTACCGCGTCGAAGACGTCAACGCGCTGGAGCTTCCCCAGGCGGCGTTTGACATCGTCTTCTTCCATGGCTCGCTCCACCACGTTCGTTCGGTCGAACGGGCGCTCGCGCAGGTCCGCGGCGCGCTGAAGCCGGGGGGGCTCCTTTATCTCGATGAATACATGGGGCCGTCGCGCACGGAGTGGAAAGACGCCGACTGGTCCTTCGCGCGAAGCGCGTTCGATGCTCTCCCGGAGGAGCTCAAGAACCGCCGCGAGCTCATGGTCCCGATCCCGATGGACGACCCTCTGGAGTCCGTTCGCTCGAGCGCGATCCTCCCCGAAGTCCGCCGCATCTTCACGATCCTCGAGGACCGCCCGTACGGCGGCAACATCCTCTGGTTCCTCTTCCCCTGCCTCGACATGGCCCGCCTGCGCCAAGACAGAACAGACGCTCTCTCACGCCTGATCGCCCTCGAAGACCATCTCCTCGAGCGCCGATGGGTCGACTCCTACTACCGCGTCATCGTCGCCAGAAAAGAGGGCTGACTCCTCCCTCGCGCGCGGGAGGAGGAGGTTTTATTCACCCCAAGTGGTGGATACGCTCGCCCCGGGAGGAGTCTCCCGACCAGAGGGAGGGAGGAGCCTCTCGGGGCGGGAGCCGGAGCGAACGGAGCGACGAGGCGAGCGGTCGAGCCTTCAGGCGAGCCGCTCGCCGGCGCGTGAGCGCGTCGCGGAGTGAGCGGAGGCGACGGCCTTACGCCCAGTCTCCGGCTTTTCGCGACATCACCGGCGCGCCGTCCAAGAGCGTCAGGATCGACTTGGTATTCTCGGCCACGGCGAAGAGGATCCGATCTTCCGGGCGCGCGTACCCGCCGCGGATGGCGACGTCGAACTGCGCGAGCAGCGGGTCGAAATACCCGGCGATGTTCGCGAAAACGATCGGTTTCCCATGGATGCCGAGTTGCTTCCAGGTGAGCATCTCGATGATCTCTTCCATCGTTCCGAAGCCGCCCGGAAAAGCGACGAAGGCGTCGGAAAGATCGAAGAGCGCCTGCTCGCGCTCGTGCATGCTCCCGACGATTTTCAATTCCGTCAACCCCCGGTGAGCGGACTCGCGCGACTCGAGCGCTTTCGGGACAACACCCGTGACGAGGCCGCCAGCCGCGAGGACTTCGTCGGCTAAGGCCCCCATCAGTCCCTTTGAGGACCCCCCGTACACGAGGCGCACGCGGCGCCGCGCGATCTCGCGGCCGAACAGGCGAATCTCCGTGTCGACGACGCTGTCGCGCGCGGAGCTCGAGCTACAGTAGACGCAGACGCTGCGCAGGTCCATGGAGGAAGTCTATGCCGGGGAGCTGCGGGTTCAACGTTGAGCGTTGAGCGTTGAGCGTTCAGGGTCTGGCGATCGGCGCGTCGCGTCTGTCAGCGTGGTGCGGCCCACCGGCTGCCGGGAGAGTCCAGGGGCAGATTGCGCGCGCAGAGCGGGCAATCTTCCGCGGTCCAGGAGGGAACCCGCAGGGAGAGAAGCGAGCGGGAGGGGACCGGAAACGCTTCGGATTCGACGCCGCGGTTGACGATCGAGCCGACCGCGACCACCCGGCCGGCGTTGAATCGCACCGTTTCGATGACCTCGCGCGTCGACTTGCCGGTCGTGAAGACGTCCTCGACGATCGCGACTGCGGCGTCCGGTTCCAGACGAAAACCGCGGCGGAGGGCGAACGCGCC
>JBBQDF010000487.1:0-2591 GCA_038319475.1 Thermoanaerobaculia bacterium | reverse complement strand
CCCCTGGCTCTGTTTCGTTCCTCCTCGTCGAGACGGCGCTTCCCGTCGAGTCGGCGCTCGGCGTGCTGCTCCGGGGGATTTCGGCGGGCCGGGATGTCCTGGCCTCCTCCCCTCAGGAGGCCGTCGAAAGGGCCTTCGACGCGGACTCCTCGTGCGCGGCCTCGGCCGCGCGCTGGGAGGGGGACCGCGTCACCCTCGCGGCGGCGGGACCGGGGACATCGATCCCGTGGCTTCTGCGGGAGGGCCGGCCCGTCCCGTTCCCGGCCGTCGAGAGAGGACGCGTCCACCTCGCGGAGGCGCAAACATCGCCGCGCGACATCCTGGTGCTCGCGTCCGCGGGACTTTCGGCGATACGGTTCCCGAATAGGTCCGTGCCGCCTGAAAAGTCGGTCCAGCATTTCGCCCGCCTGGCGCACGGGTCCTCGCTCGCGGGAGCGTTCGCGCAGGTCGTCGCGGAATGGAAGAACGCCGGCGCCGCCGGAACGCGGGACGTCCTCTTCCTGGCCGCCCGCGGCGCCCCGTGAAGCACCGCTTCGTGCTGGTCGACGTCTTCGCCGACCGCCCTCTCGGCGGCAATCCGCTCAGCGTTTTCCCGGAGGCGGCGTCCATCCCCGAGGACCTTCTCCAGGGCGTGGCGCGGGAGATGGACCATGCCGCCACCGCCTTTCTCTTTCCGTCGGCGGTGCGCGGCGCCCTCTTCCGGCTTCGCATCTTTTCGCGGGAACGGGAGCTTGGTTTTGCCGGGCACCCGGCGCTCGGCGCCCACTTCGTTTACGCGGCCGAAAACCGGCTGCCGCTCGAAGAGCCGGTCACGCGCGTCGCCCACGAGGGCCGCGAAGGTTTGTTCCACGTCGAATTGCTGGTCGAGGGAGGACGGATCGGGATGTTGCGCCTGCGGCAGCGCCCGCCCAAGATCGGACCCCGCCTTCCGGCCGAGGACGTCGCCCGGGTCGCCAGAGCACTCGGCCTCGAGGAGGAGTCGCTTCAGGCCACGAACCAGCCCCTGCGGGTCGCTTCGACCGGGCTGCCGTCGCTGATCGTCCCCGTGGCCACCTTAGACGCGCTCGGCCGCGCGGCGCCGCGCTATGGAGCGCTGCGAGAGGTGGCGGCGCCGCTCGACGCCACCATCGTCTATGCCTTCACGAAGGAAACGCGGGACGCCCTGGCGAGCGCGCACGCGCGGGCCTTCGACACGGTCGGAGCGTCCGAGATCCCGGGCGCGGGAGCCGCGGCGGGAGCCCTCGCGGCGTACCTCGTCTCGCAGGCCGCGGTTCCCGTCGAGCCCGTCACCTCGCTCGTGATCGAGCAGGGGCACGCCCTGCTGCGTCCGTCCTCTCTCTACGTGGAGGTGCACGTCGGGCCCGAGGAGCCGCCCGAGCCGGGCAAGCGCGAAACCGCCGACGGGACGGGACGGCGGCTCTCCGCGATCCGGGAGGTGATCTTAGGCGGCCGCGTGATCTCCGTCGGAGAGGGCGTGCTGGACTTTTGAGAGCCGCGGGTTTCAGATTTGCCTGGACCTACAGCAGACTTCCCTGCCCCCCGTCGTAGACGACGCGATCGCCTTCGGAGCGCGCAAACTCCGGAAGCGCGCGCCGCCTCGGTTCCCGTTCCGACAGGATCTCGAAAACGTCCCACCCCCGCACCAGGAGCGCATCGGCGATGAGCGAACGGTGGCAGCGCCACGGGAGAGCTTCCGCGCAGAGGATGGCGGTGGCAGGGCCCCGCGCGAGGCCCTCGAGCCTCAAAAGCGCCTCCTGGAATTCCGGACCGTCCATGAAGTCCGCATAGCCCCGGAAGGCGTCCACCCGCCACGCCGTGTGCGGCGAATCGGGCCGCGCCTTGCGGCGTCCGCCGAGCTCCGGCATTCCGACGTACGCGACTGCCGCCGCCGGCAGGCTCTCGGCGAGAGCCGCGCCTGCAAAGTGCGGCCACCTGCGCGAAACCGGATACCGCCGGACGTCGACGACCTGCGCGATGCGATGCGTGGCGAGCAGCCCGAGAAATGCATCAAGAGACCGATTGGAGTGCCCGACGGTGGCCACGGAGTGCGGCCCGCTCGAATCAATTTCGGAAATGCTCAGGACCGGGAGCTCTCAAACCGGGAGGCGGGGCAAGGCGGACGGATCCCGCCAGGCTCTCACCTCTCACGCCTCAACTCTCCACTCTCAGCCGTCAACTCTCAACTCCCAACTCCCAACTCACAACTCAACCGCTCAATCGCTCAATCGCTCAATCGCTCAACCCTGAACGCTCAACGTCTTCCCCCTCACGGCAGCACCGCCACGGCGACCGCCCCGGGGCCGCCGTGAGCGCCGAGAGCCGGTCCGCACTCCGCGATCATTACGTCGGACTCGGGATACCGCTCGCGGATCTCGCGCGCGATTGCGTCCGCGAGCGTTGGCGTGTCGCAGTGCGCGACGCCGAAGCGCCGCGCGGAAGTGCCGGAGTCCGCCGCCGCGAACAGGAGGCTCATCATGCGGGCCCGCGCGGCGGCAAATCCGCGCGCTTTCGCCGCCGGCTCCGCCTTGCCTTCCGGAGTGATCGTCAGGACGGGCAGAAGGCCGAGGACCTTGCCGATGAAACCGCGAACC
>JBBQDF010000486.1:0-2606 GCA_038319475.1 Thermoanaerobaculia bacterium | reverse complement strand
AGACGGGAAGGCCCCCACGCCACTCGCGGGGAGCGCTGCGGCCGCCGAGCGCGGCGAGAAGCGGGCGGGCGTCTCCGTACGAGATCGGAAGGACCGGGATCTTCGTCAACGTCCGCGCATCCTTGCGGTCGAGCCGTCGAGCGCTCGGGGTCGCCCCGACCCCGGGAGTGAGCGGGTCGCCCGGGTAGAGGGGCATGTCGGAGACGCTGCCGCGCTGAACGCCCTGTTCCGGGCGATAGGCCCCCAGGGGATACACGTCGCCCTCGAAATAGCCGTCGTCGCGCGGATCGGAATAGATCAGGCAGCCGATCCCGCCATGCTCCGCGGCGACCTTGGGTTTGATCCCGCGCCAGCTTCCTCCGTACCGCGCAAGCACGATCTTGCCGCGCACGTCGATCTTCATCCGCTCGAGCCGCTCGTAGTCCGCGGGTACTCCGTAGTTGACGTACACGAGCGGCGCCGTGACGTCTCCGTCGATCGAGTACGCGTTATAGGTGGGAAGCTGGCCCGCGGTCTGCCCCGAGGTCGGATCGCCTTCGACCGGCGTCTCGGCGAGAGCAGCGCGGAAGTGAGTGGGCAGGACGAGCTCGAGCACCCGCTCCTTCGGTGTCGGGAAGAGGACGTCGAACGTCTCGATCCGCGCGTCGAGGCCCCATTCGCGCAGCTTCGACACCATCCATTTCGCGTTCTGCTCGCCGCGCGCGGAGCCGATGTGGTGCGGCTCGGCCGACAGAAATCGGTCGAACTCGCGGATGCTCGCGGCGTCGAGGGCGGACGCGTAGCGGCGTTCGAGATCCTTCTGCGCCGCCGCGTCGCCGGGAAATCCGCGCAGGCCGAGGAGAAGCGGGAGCAGCGCGGCCAGGGCCGCGTATCGCATGGGGACTTTCATGAGACCGGGATTCTATGGCCGTGGCGCGCGCGAATTCCGGCGCGCTCGTTCTCGGTACATTCCCGTTGCGCGCGCCGGACTTCGCCCTTAAAATGATTCGGGTTGACAGGGGAGTCGGGCCAGTCGGACCCGACGGAACGCCCGGGGGGCGAAGATCGTGACCGCCTGGTCTCCGAACGCTCAGGACCGGCCCTCCAGGCCGACCGGCTCCCGTTTTTCCCGCTCGAAGTCCGGAGTCCTGCGATGAGACTCGTGTGGTCTCAGTCCTCCTCCTCCGCCGACCGGCCGAAAAGCCTGGTGCTTCTGGGCGTCGTCTGCATCTTTTTCGGAGGAGCCGTTGTCGCCCGACCGGGCGCGCCCGACACGCCGAGGGCGTTCCGCGCGGCCGCCGCGAGCCTCGTCGGAACCGGGTTTCTCGCCTGCCTTGCCGGTGGCGCGGCTTTTCTCTTTCAGCGGCGCAAGCCGGGTCCGCCGCTCACCCTGGCCGATTCCGAGACGCCTCCGGATCCCGGCGCGAATCTGCGAGAGGAGGAACAGTGGTGAATCGCGAAAACGTGGTCCCGTTCGCCGCCTCGACGCTCGCCGCCTCGCCGCGGCGCGGCGCCCCCGACAAGTCGCCGACCGCCGCCGCAAAGATCGACATCGAGTGCCGGAACTGCGAAGGCCGCCAGCGCCTCGGGCCGCCGGTGTTCGTCGCGGCGCCCGGCCTGTTCTGCCAGAGCTGCGAGACGGAGTTCCCGCTTCTCCCGGATGAAGCCGCCGCCGATTAAGCGGCGGTTAGGGACAAGGGCCCGGTTTAGAAGACCGAACGGCTCGAATCCGACTCCGAAAGCCGGAAACGCCGTTGCCTGTCTCAGCATGGACGCCCTCCGGAGAGGCGCCGGCTCCGGCGCGTTCACGGATTCGTGGCGCCCGCTTCTGGCTTCAAATAGGTCCACCGGTGAGGCATGTCGACGATCGCGTGGAAGCGGAGAAGAAAGCGCGCGGAGAGGCGGCCATCGTCGCCCGACGCGACGTCGAACCCCCCCTCCTGCTGAACGATTTCGAGCGGCGGCAGCGGCGCCGGGCCCCAGTGAAGACCCTCCGCGCTCCTCGCGTCTGCCGGAAAGCCGAGGCGCTCCGCCGACTGTCTCGCGACGGTGAGCGCGGTGGGGGTCGCCGTCCCCGCGAGAAGGCGGAGAAACTCGCGGCCCTTCTTCAGGATCGCGACCGGGCGGTCGCCGTCGTCGTCGAGAACGGCGCGGTAATAACCTTCCGGCCGGACCCAGTGCTCGGTATCCAGCAGCCGGATCTTTCTCGCATCGGGGTCGTATTCGACGGCGGCTTCCCGGAAGAGGGCCGCGCCGAGAGAAACGTCGGCGCCCGGAGGGATAGCGTCCGAAACTTCCAGCAGCACATCGGCCTCGCTCCAACCGCCGATCGAGACCGAAGCCCCGCGGGCGAGCCGCCTGCCGAACACGTCCGTCCGGGTCGGCAGCGAAAGACGGGTGGCGAGGCCGGGTCGGATGCGGACCGGACCGTCGGCGGCGGAATCGATGGCAAAGACGGCCGGAGCACCCCCGACCGAGCCCTGAACGACGACCTCGGCCGCCCGCGATCCGAGAAGCGGCGCATCGACGGCAGGCAGAGCCCAGTGCGACGACCACCCTCCCGCGACCGCGTCGGCCAGCGAGCTCGTCGGAAGGCCGGTGTGCCGATGCTCGGCGTTGACGGAAGC
>JBBQDF010000485.1:0-2609 GCA_038319475.1 Thermoanaerobaculia bacterium | reverse complement strand
GGCTCCTCCCTCCCTCTGGTCGGGAGACTCCTCTCGGGGCGAGCGTATCCGCCAGAGTGGCGAGGGAGATATCCGTGTCCGCGCGCACCGGGGTCGGGGCACTGGCGGCGGTGTCCGCGCTTGTTTAAGTGGGCTGGCGGGCTCCCAGGCGTTCGAGGAGGCGCGGGGGCATGAAGGCTCGCAGGGTGGCCGACCAGCGGCCGGTGAGGGTTACGCGGGCCACCGCGGCCTTTTTCAAGGGGATTTGAACTCCCTCTCCGGCGATGAGGAGGCCGAGAAGGGATCCGAGGTGGGGCTGGTGGCCGACGAGGAGAACGTCCTGCGCTCCTTGCGAAAGTTCGTTCAGGATCTCGACGGGGTCGCGCTCCGGTTCCAGAGCACGCGATTCGATCAGGGTTCCCTCGAGGCCGAGCGCCCCGGCCGCGGCCTCGGCGGTCTGGCGGGCCCGCCGGTACGGGGAGGTGATCACGCGTCCGATTCCCGCCTCGATCGCTGCGAGCCCGAGCGCCACCGAACGCGCTCGCGTCGATCCCTCCGGCGTGAGAATGCGGTCCTCGTCTCGGCCGGAGGCGGGACGGTCCTCCGCCGCCGCATGTCGGAGCAGCCACACGTCCATCTCCGGATTCTAGCCGCCAGGCTCGGAAGGGTCCGATTCCGTCTCTGCGAACCGGAAAAAACGCGGAATGACGAGTCTCATTTCCTTGACCTGGTCCCAGGCGGGGAAGACGTGTCGTTCGCGGGCGGGGGCTCAACGTAGAAACTCGATTCGGACCACCGGAAAAACCCGGCTGCGCCTCGTCCCACGACGTTGCCCTGTTCCAGGGCCACGACTTCGTCGGCCAGCATCGAGACTTCGGCGGCGTCGTGAGCGACGTAGAGAAACGGGATCGGGAACTCCTCCCGGACCTTGCGCAGGTACGACAGGATCCGCGCTTTCAGCCCGGCGTGAAGGCCGGCGAGAGGCTCGTCGCAGAGAAGAAGACGGGGAGCCGAGAGAAGGGCGCGCCCGACCGCCACCCGGCGGCGCTCTCCACCCGAGAGCTTCGAGATGCCTCTCTCCAGCAGGGATTCGAGCTCGAGGACCGCGACGACGCGGTCGAATTCGCCTGCCGGTGAGGCGCGGCCGGCGCTGTCCGCATAGGTGAGGTTCCGGCGGACCGTCAGGTGCGGAAAGAGCGTGTCGTCCTGCGGCACGTAGCCGATGTGCCGGAGCCGCGCGGGCAGATCTCGTCCCGCGGCGACGTCGAGAAGGACCTCGCCGTCGAGCTCGATCCGGCCGCGCCGCGGGGTCCGAAAGCCGGCGATCGTTTCGAGCAGCGAAGTCTTGCCGGCGCCCGAGGGGCCGACGATTGCCGTGACGCGGCTTTCGAGATCCAGGTGGACGCTCAACGCAAACTCGTCCAGAGGAAGCTCGAGGCGTTCGATCCGCAACATGGTCAGACGCGACGTCGCCGGCGATTCAAGAAGGCCTCCCCGATCCAGACCGCGACGAAGCAGATGGCGACCGACACGGCGAGCAGCGGCCAGGCGCGGTCGTCGCGGCCGATCTGCACGAAGTTGTAAATGGCGAGGGACATCGTCGCGGTCCTCCCGGGGATGTTGCCGGCCACGAGGACCGTCGCGCCGAATTCCCCGAGCGCGCGGGCAAAAGCGAGGAGCAACCCTCCCACGATTCCCCGCGCCGCCAGAGGAAGCGTCATGGTCAGGAGCACCCGGGCCTCGCTGGCTCCCAGGCTGCGTGCTACTTGTTCCAGGCGCGGGTTCACGTCGTCGAGCGCGATCCTGGCGCCGCGCACGAGGAGCGGAAACGACATGACCATCATGGCGGCGACGACCGCCTTCCACGTAAAAACGACGTCGAGGCCGAGCCGCTCCAGGCCGGGTCCGAGGACGCCGCGCCGGCCGAGCAGCCTTAAGAGAATGAGACCCGTGGCGACCGGGGGCATCACCATCGGGAGGGCCACGACCGTTTCGACGATCGCCTTCCCGGTCCAGGTCTTCCGGGAGAGGAGCCAGGCGACAGCGATCGCCGGAGGAGCGATCAGCGTCGTGGCGAGCGCCGCGACCCGCAGCGTAAACCAGATGGTCCACGCGGATTCGGAGGAAAAGAAGCCCGTCACCGGGGAACGAGAAATCCGTGGCGCCGGAAAATCGCCATCCCGGCCGACGATTCGAGAAATGCCAGGAACCCGCGAGCACCCTTCGCGTTCTTCGCCGACGTGAGAACCGCCGCGGTATAGGAGATGTGGGGGCCCTCCGAGGCCGGAACCTCGCAGGCCACCGCGACTTTCTTTGATATGAGGGCGTCGGTCCTGTAGACGATCGCGACGTCCGCGTTTCCGGCCTCGACGGCGGCGAGCGCCGCGCGGACGTTCTCCGTCGGGATGACCTTCGTGTGGACGCGGTCCCAGAGCCCCTTGCCAGTCAGATACTCGCGGGCATACATGCCGGCGGGTACGCTGCGGGTCTCCGCGAGCGCGATCGCTCGAATCCCGGGCTTTGCGATGTCCTCGGGAGTGGTGACGGGAGCGCCGTGCTCCCTCGACACGATGAACACCAGGGTGTTGGAGAGGAGGCTCTTCCTCGTCCTTCTGTCGACGAGATTTTTC
>JBBQDF010000484.1:0-2614 GCA_038319475.1 Thermoanaerobaculia bacterium | reverse complement strand
AGGAGGAGCAGACGGCACCCGATTTCGATACGCCGCTCGACGACGATGTCGGCGACGACCTGCTGAAGCTGATCTTCACCTCGTGCCACCCGGCGATCTCGCCCGAAGCGCGGGTGGCGTTGACCTTGCGGCTGCTGGGCGGGCTGACGACCGACGAGATCGCGCGCGCCTTCCTCGTGTCCGAGCCGACGGTCGCGCAGCGCATCGTCCGCGCGAAGCGCGCCCTGACTCGGGCGAAAGTGCCTTTCGAAGTCCCTCGCGGCTCGGACTTCGGTTCGCGCCTGTCCTCGGTCCTTCAGGTCATCTACCTCATCTTCAACGAGGGCTATTCCGCGACCGCCGGCGAGGACTGGATGCGACCCGCGCTTTGCGAGGACGCCCTGCGGCTCGGGCGCATCCTGGCGGAGCTCGTCCCGAAAGAACCCGAAGTCCACGGCCTCGTGGCGCTCATGGAGATTCAGTCCTCGCGCTCGCGCGCGCGAATCGGCCGCTCGGGCGAGCCAATTCTGCTCCTCGAACAGGACCGCGGCCGGTGGGACCGCCTCCTCATCCGGCGGGGACTCGCGTCGCTGGAACGCGCCCTGTCTCTCCGCGCCGATCCGGGCCCCTGCACGTTGCAGGCGGCGATCGCGGCGTGTCACGCGCGAGCCACGACCGCCGGAGCGACAGACTGGCGGCGGATCGCCGGGCTCTACGAAGACCTCGCCCGGCTGACCCCGTCGCCCGTCGTCGAGCTCAATCGGGCGGTCGCGGTTTCGATGGTGTCTGGTCCGGCGGCGGGTCTGGAGCTCGTCGACGGGATCGCCGCGGAGGAATCTCTCGAGACCTACCACCTGCTTCCGAGCGTGCGCGGGGACCTCCTCGCGAAGCTCAGCCGCTTCGCGGACGCCCGCGAGGAATTCAAACGCGCGGCCTCGCTCACGAAGAACGCCGCCGAGCGCGCGCTGCTCCTCGAACGCGCGGAAGCCTGCGCGCGAGGCTCCGCTCCGCGGCGATGAGGGCGCCCTCCCCTCCGCACTCCGACTCTCCGAGAGCGCTGGAAAGGGAGAACGCCGTCTGATCCTCCATCTCGTCGACGGAACCTACGAGCTTTTCCGGCACTTCTATGGCGCGCGGCGGGCGCAGAAGGGGGAGGACCGGCCCTTCGCCGCCGTTTCCGGCGTCCTCCATACCGTCCTCGAAATGATCGAGACGGGCGGCCCCTGCCTCGGGGTGGCGACGGATCACGTCATCGAGTCGTTTCGCAACCGGCTCTGGCCCGGCTACAAGACGGGAGAGGGCACCGAGCCCGCGCTGCTGGCGCAGTTTCATCCGTTGGAAGACGCGCTCGCGGCCATGGGAGTCGCCGTGTGGCCCATGATCGAGCTCGAGGCCGTTGACGCTCTCGCCTCGGGGGCCCGGATCGCCTCGGAAGATCCGGCGGTCGAAAAAATCTGCATCTGGACGCCTGACAAGGACCTGGCGCAGTGTGTGCGCGGCGACCGCGTCGTGCAGGTCGACCGGAAGAGTCAGAAGATTCGCAACGCGGAGGGCGTTTACGAGAAGTTCGGCGTCGAGCCCGCGTTGATTCCCGACTATCTCGCTCTCGTCGGCGACGCGGCGGACGGATATCCGGGGATTCCCGGAATCGGCGCGGTGACGGCGGCGCGGCTCCTGAACCGGTATGGAGTCATCGAAGCCTTCCCGCCGCCGGTGCTCGGAGATCGCCGCGACCTCGCGCTCCGCTTCAAAGATCTCGCGACGCTCCGCACCGATGCTCCGATTTTCGGAACGGCCGAGGAGCTCCTCTGGAGGGGGCCGACTCCCGCGTTTGCCGGCTGGACCGAGCGCCTCGGGGATCCACGTCTGGCGGAACGCTGCCGCAGGGCGGGGATCGCCGGAGCCCGCCAGCTTTGAGCGGAGTTTTGGAATACCGGGCATTTTTCGGGTCACGGAGCAGTTGCGAGTCCGCAAAACGGATGGAGAAAGCGCCGACGTTCGAGAGGAGGCCCCGGGCGCGCGCAATGGCGCTCGCACGCGCGATCGTCGACGCCCGAAGGGTCGTCTAGAGTGGAGAGTCGCGAATCGGTCGGCGAAACGGGCGTCCCTCTTCCGGCCGGTCCGGCGGTGGCGGCGGCGAAAGCTCCACAGCGGTTCGATCGCTCGATCGTCGAGGGACCCATCGGCCGCGCGGTCTGGAAAATTGCCTGGCCCACGATGCTGCAGAACGTGATCGCGGGACTTCAGGGGATCGTGGACCACGCGATGGTCGGGCACTACGTCGGTTACACCGCCAACGCCGCGATCGGCGTGAGCTGGCAGATCATCATCGTCGTCATCGTCTTCATCAACTCGTTGTTCACCGGGATGGCGGTTCTCGTGGCGCGCTTTGCGGGGGCCAACGACCCCGACAAGGTGAACCGCGTCGTTTATCAGGCCTTCTTGACCGCGATCGGCATGTCCGCCGTGATGGCGGTGGTGGGCTACGTTGCCGCGCCGGCCCTGTTGAACGTCGTGCACGCCGCGCCCGAAGTTCAGCGGGAGGCTCTCCCTTTTCTGCGCGCCATGTTCCTCGGCATCATCGGAATGATGCTCTTCCTCATGGTGAGCGGTGCCTTCCGCGCGGCTGGCGACC
>JBBQDF010000483.1:0-2624 GCA_038319475.1 Thermoanaerobaculia bacterium | reverse complement strand
GCATCAACGGCATCGAGGTCGCGGACCTCGCTCTTACGGGCGAAAGCGGGTTTCGTGTCGTTGCGAGCCCCGAGCATCCCGGCACTCGCACGATGATCCCGGCAGATAGCGCCACCTGTGCCGCTTGCCTTCAGGACCTCTTCGATCCGCAGAACCGGCGATTCCGTTACCCCTTCGTCAACTGCACGGATTGCGGTCCCCGCTACACGATCGTCCGGGAGACACCTTACGACCGCGCGCGGACGACCATGAGCGCCTTCTCCCTCTGCTCCGCGTGTCGTGAAGAGTACGAGGAGCCATCCGATCGACGGTTTCACGCGGAGCCAAACGCGTGCCCCCGATGTGGCCCGCGTCTCGAATTCACTCGCAGCGGCTCCCCCCCGCTTGTCGGAGAGAGGGCGCTCGGCGCCGCGGTCGCGGCACTGCGCGACGGGAAGATCGTGGCAGTCAAAGGCCTGGGCGGATTTCATCTGGCGGCGGACGCGCAGAATGACGGGACCGTGGCTCTCCTTCGTCAGCGCAAGAATCGACCCTTCAAACCATTTGCCGTGATGGCCCGCGATCTCGAGTCTGCCAACGAGATCGCGACGATTCCCGCCCGCGCAGAGCGCTGGCTGGAGTCGCCGGCCCGCCCGATCGTCCTTCTGCCGGTCAAGGCGGGAACGACCCTGTCCCGCCGGGTCACACCGGGACTCAGCGAGGTCGGCGTCATGCTGCCGTACACGCCCCTTCATTCCCTGCTGCTCGAGGAGGGACCGCCGCTCCTGCTGATGACGAGCGGGAATCTGTCGGACGAGCCGATCGCTCGCACCAATACCGAAGCTCTCGACAAGCTCACCGGCGTGGCCGACGCCTTTCTCCTCCACGACCGGGAGATTCACACGCGCGCCGACGACTCCGTCCTGAGGATTGTGGCCGGCGAGGCCCAGCCGGTTCGTCGGTCGCGGGGGTACGTCCCGAGCGCGATCGCCCTGCCCTTCGCCTCCGTGCCGGTACTGGCCGTCGGTGCGGAGTTGAAGAACACCGTGTGTCTGACGCGTGGCGGTGAGGCTTTCCTGTCGCCCCACATCGGAGACCTGGAGAATCCGGAGGCGGCCCTCTTCTTCGAGGAGGTCATTGCGAAATTGAGGCGCCTCCTGAATGTGGAGCCCGCGGCGGTCGCTCACGATCTGCACCCGGACTACCGTTCGACGCGCTGGGCGTCTGCCTCGGGGTTTGCGCGCGAACCCGTGCAGCATCATCACGCGCATGTGGCCTCATGCCTCGCCGAGCACGGTCGGCTCGGGCCCGCGATCGGGATCGCTTTCGACGGGACGGGCTGCGGTCCCTCGGGCGAGCTCTGGGGAGGCGAGATCCTGTTTGCGGACCTTCTGACGTTCCGTCGAGCGGGGCACCTTCGTCCGCTCAGGCTCCCGGGGGGAGCGGCCGCCATTCGCGAGCCGTGGCGGGTGGCTGCCGCGGCTCTTCTGGACGCCGGAGAGAGCCTGGATCTGCTTCCGGGGATCGAGCCGCGCCGGGTCGATCGCGTGCGTCAACTGCTCGATCGCAACGTCCGGTCTCCGGCCTCGACGGGTGCCGGGAGATGGTTCGACGCCGTTGCGGCTCTTTGCGGGTTCTCCGGCAGGGTGACCTACGAAGGACAGGCCGCGGTCGAGCTCGAATCGCTCGCCGATGGTTCGGCGG
This sequence comes from Thermoanaerobaculia bacterium, assembly GCA_038319475.1. Lineage (GTDB taxonomy): Bacteria > Acidobacteriota > Thermoanaerobaculia > UBA5066 > Gp7-AA6 > JALYUA01. The sequence continues at coordinate 941 of JBBQDF010000483.1, read as the reverse complement.
CGGAGCCTTTTTCGTTCGCTGTCGTGGAAACGGACGTCGCAGGGCCGTTCGAGATCGATCTCCGGCCGGCGGTTCGGCAGATCGCCCGTGCTCTGCGCGAGGGCATCCGGCCCCCCGTCGTCGCCGCTCGTTTTCACGAAACGCTTGCCCGAGCCGTTTGTGACTCTTCACTTCGGGCACGGCGGCAAACCGGGATGGAGACCGTGGCCCTTTCCGGCGGATGCTTCCAGAACCGCCTTCTGACGGAGCGAGTCAAATTCCTGCTGGAGTCTGACGGGTTTGAGGTTCTTGTTCATCGCCGGGTTCCTCCCAATGACGGCGGCCTCGCGCTCGGCCAGGCGGCCGTCGCCGGCTTCCGCCGGAGCGCCCGGAGGGAGGGAGCTGACCATGTGTCTTGGGATTCCGGGTGAGCTGCTCGAGGTTCGCGACGTGCGCGGCCTGAAGTTCGGCAAGGTTCGGTTCGGAGGCATCACGCGCGACGTATGCCTCGAGTACGCCATGGATGCGGTTCCGGGCGACTACGTCGTCGTCCACGTCGGATTCGCGATCTCAAGAATGGACAGGGATGAGGCTGCCCGCTCCTATGCGATCCTGGAGGACCTCGGGCAGACGGGCGAGCTGACGGCGGATATGGCGAACGAGCTGTTGCCGCCGTCCGCGCCCTGGCCCGAGAAACCGTCATGAAATACCTGGACGAGTATCGCGACTCGACCGTCGCCGCCGGCCTGGCCGCGAAGATCGCCGAGACGGCCACGCGGCCATGGGTTCTGATGGAGGTCTGCGGGGGCCAGACGCACTCGATCATCCGGTACGGCATCGACCGGATGATCCCGGGGTTGGTCGAGCTCGTGCACGGGCCCGGCTGCCCCGTCTGCGTGACGTCGCTCGAGATGATCGATCGAGCCCACGCCATCGCCAGCCTCCCGGACGTCATCTTCACG
>JBBQDF010000482.1:0-2628 GCA_038319475.1 Thermoanaerobaculia bacterium | reverse complement strand
CCTCCACCCGCGCGAAGGTCGCGTACGTGCGCGCGCTTCTTGACTACACCGAGATCCGCGCGCCTTTTGCGGGAGTCGTCACCGCGAAGCGGGCGTTCGTGGGGGAGGCGGTCTCCCCGTTCGGTTCTTCGCCGTCCGGCGGAGGTTCCGGGGGCGCGATCGTGACCCTCGTCGAATTCTCGTCGCTCTACGTCGGAGCCGACGTGAACGAATCGAACCTTTCGCGGCTATCGCCGAGCCAGCCGGCGGAAATCGCGCTCGACGCCGTGCCGGACAGGACGTATCACGGGCACCTGCGGCAGATCGTTCCCGCCGCCGACCGGCAGAAGGCGACGGTGCGCGTCAAGGTGGCGATCGACGACGCCGACGAGAAGATCCTCCCGGACCTCTCCGCCCGCGTCTCATTCACGTCCGAACCGACCGCGGGCAAGACGCGCCGTTCGAGGATCCTGGTGCCGAAGAGCGCGCTTTCGACGGCGAACGGCAAGACCGGCGTTTTCCGGATCGCCGACGGAAAGGCGCATTTTCTGCCGGTGCAGCCGGGCGGGGAAGTGCAGGGGCAGGTGGAGATCACTTCGGGGCTCCAGGGCGGAGAAAAGCTCGTCGCCGCACCGGGCGTGGTGCAGCTTCGCGAAGGGGACCGCGTGCGGACCGAAGCGGAAAACGCGAGCTGAGAACCTGAGCGCACCGGAAGGAGCACCATGGCCGAACCACTGATTTCGATCGACCACGTCGAGAAGGTCTACCGCCGGGATGCGCTCGAGATACCGGTCTTGAACGACATCAATCTGCAGATTCCGGAGGGCGAGTTCGTCTCGCTCATGGGCCCTTCCGGTTCCGGCAAGACGACGCTCCTGAACCTGATTGCCGGCATCGACCAGCCGACGCGCGGCCGGATCGTTATCGGGGGCAAAGACATCGCGCGCGTTTCGCAGAGCGAGCTCGCCCGCTGGCGGTCGCGCACCGTGGGTTTCATCTTTCAGCTCTACAACCTGCTGCCGGTCTTAACCGCGTTCGAAAACATCGAGCTTCCGCTGCTGCTCACTCCTTTGAAGCGCGCCGAGCGCCGGCGGCACGTCGAAACGGCTTTGAACATCGTCAACCTGACGGACCGGATGGACCACTACCCGCGCCAGCTTTCCGGCGGGCAGGAACAGCGGGTCGCGATCGCGCGCGCCATCGTGTCAGACCCCGCGATTCTGGTTGCCGACGAACCGACCGGCGACCTTGACGCGAAGTCCGCAGAGGAGATCCTGGTTCTCTTGAATCGATTGAACGGAGAGTTCGGGAAGACGATCGTCATGGTCACTCACGATTCGAAGGCCGCCTCCCGCGCCCACCGGATGGTCCACCTCGACAAGGGCCTGCTTCACGCCGACGAGCAGACGGAGGCGGGGGCCGCGAGGAACGTATGAAGTACTTCAATCTCGTCTGGAGAAACGTCTTCCGCAAGAAGACCCGCACGGTCCTGACGACCGGCTCGATCGTCCTCGTCCTTGTCCTGATCGTCGTGCTCACCTGCCTCCTGCAGGCCATGGAACAGGACCCGTCCGGCAACCGCGGCTCGAACCGCCTCGTCGTTCAGCACGCCACGGGGCTCGCGACTCTTCTCCCGCTGTCGCAGCGCCAGCGGATCGAGCAGATCCCGGGCGTGATCGCCGTCTCTCCGCAGATCTGGTTCGGCGGCGTGTACAAGGACGACAAGCCCGAGAACTTCTTCGGGCAGCTCTCGTGCGACCCGGAGATCTATTTTTCGAAGATTTTCGACGACGCCACGATCGATCCGGCCGTCGAGAAGGAGTTCCGGGCCGCGCAGAACGCGTTTGTCGCCGGCCAGAGCCTGGTCGACAAGTTCCACTGGAAAAAGGGGCAGCACGTCATCCTGCGAGGGACGTACATTCCGGTCACTCTCGACCTCGTGTTCGTTGGGGGATACAAGTCGGGAGACGAGTCGAACGCGTTCTTTCACAACGAGTATCTGAACCAGGCCAAGTGGTTCGGTGCGAACAAGGTGACGGGCATCTATTACCTGAAGGTGGCGAACGCAGCCGATCTGCCGCGGGTGACGGAAACGATCGACAAGATGTTCGAAAACAGCGACGCGCCGACAAAGACTCTGACGGAAAAGCAATTCCAGGCGTCCTTCATGGAGATGATGGGCAACATCAAGGGTCTGATCCGGTGGATCTCCCTGATCATCCTGTTTGCCGTCACCCTGATCGTGGCCAACACGGTCGCGATGTCGGCTCGCTAGCGCGTGACCGAGATCTCCGTCCTGCGCACGCTCGGCTTCCGCCCCGGCCACATCCTGGGTTTCATCCTCTCGGAGGCCGTGCTCATGTCCCTTCTGGGCGGGATCCTGGGCGTAGTGCTCGCGAAGTACGTTCTCGTCCCCTGGCTGGTCAAGTTCATGGCGACGACGCCGATGGCTCCCTTTCTAATCAACTTCAAGGTGACGGGCCCGGTGCTTCTCGCCGCCTTCGCAATCTCGGTCGCGATCGGCATTCTCGCGGGCTTCGTGCCGGCGATCAACTCGAGCCGCATCCGGATCGTCGACGGCCTGCGGCAGGTGGTGTGATGGCGATCCCCCTCAAATACAACGCCAGGAACCTCGTCAACCGTAAGGTC
>JBBQDF010000481.1:0-2642 GCA_038319475.1 Thermoanaerobaculia bacterium | reverse complement strand
CGACGAATCATCTTCATGCGGTACCCAACCCGCGCATATCAGCATGATCATCGTCGCCGCCGCCAAACTGGGCACACCGTTCCGTTCACCACCCCATGGGCGACTTGCACCGGTCACTCCATATCAGCGGCGCCCCGCGCGAAGCGCGGAAAGGTCGCCGCGTCGTATTCGGGTGTGCGCGTCCCACGCGCGCCCGAATATGCGAAGGGGTTAGCGCCCCGCGCGAAGCGCGGAAAGGTCGCCGCGTCGTATTCGGGCGTGCGCGTCCCACGCGCGCCCGAAATATGCGAAGGAGTCAGGCGCCCCGGGCGAAGCGCGGAAAGGTCGCCGAAAGGTCAGGCCTCGGCGCGCGGTCCCGCGAGGCCCGGCACGACCGCGACTCCCGGCAGACGAAGGAGCATCATCGGGGCGAGCAGGACCTTCCACGATCGGCTGCCCCCGCCGATGACGACGCGCGGCGCGTCCAGGACGCGGGGATCGACGTAAATGGGGACGTCCGATGGCAGGCCGAAGACGGAAACGCCCCCGATCATCATGCCCGTTTTGGCGACCGTCTCTTCGCCGGACGCAAAGGAGATCCGCTTGCTTCCCATCAGACGCCGGACGGTGCGATTTACGTCGAGCCGCGTGTGAGAGAGGACGAGCGAAGCAGACCATCGCCGCGGCTCCTGCCGAGACGCCACCAGGATCGTGTTGGCGCTCTCCTCCGGCCGGATGCCGTAGCGCTCACAGAAAGCCGCCGTATCCGCAAACGCAGGATCGCACGGCATGGGCTCGTACACGACACCGAGCTCCTTCAGAGCCGCCCGAACGCGGTCCCACGCCGAACCTTCCATTTCCGCCACCCGGCCGACAATACCGGAGACCCCCTGCCAGCGCGCTTGCACCAGAGCTGCGCTAGCGGCAAGCTGGTGTCCAAGCTCGCCCCGAGAGAAGTCTCCTGACCGAAGGGAAGGAGGAGGCTCTCGGGGCGGGAGCCGTAGCGAACGAAGGGAGCAGGCGGGCGGTCGAGGCCGCATCCGGCCGAGCCGCCCGCCGGTGCCTTCGCCGCGCACGGCGAAGGCAGATCCCGCAGTGAGCGGAGGCGACGGAAGGCGACGGTGGTTGACACTTCACCCACCGCGGCGGGAGAATCGCCCGCGGATTGTGTAAACGATTACAGAGGTGCGTGTAAACGATTACAGGCGTCGTCCGGCTCGAGTCGAGGGCGCCGCGTCAGGCGCCCCGGATTCTCCATGAGCGTCACCATCCGCGAGGTCGCGCGCGAGGCCCTGGTTTCCGTGGCAACGGTGTCGCGCGTCTTGAACGGCAAGGGGCCCGTGCACGCCGACACCGCCCGACGGATACGCAGCGCGGCGAAAAGCCTCCACTACGTCCCGCACGGCGGCGCGCGCAGCCTGATCACGCGCCGCACGACGACGCTCGGGGTTCTCCTGCCCGAGCTCTATGGGGAGTTCTTTTCGGAGCTGATTCGCGGGATCGACGTCTGCGCCCGGCGCAAGGGCTTCCACCTGCTGGTGTCGAGCTCGCACAGCGATCGGGCGGAGAGCGAGGAGATGGTGCGTGCCATGCGCGGCCGCGTCGACGGCCTGATCGTCCTGTCGCCCGACGTGCGCCCCCATGCCCTGAAGGCGAACCTGCCCGAGAAGTTTCCCGTGGTCCTGGTGAACACGGCGGGCGGCCGGGGATCGTTTGACTCGCTGACGGTCGACAACTTCGGAGGGGCGGTCGAGATGGTTCGTCACCTGGCCGGTCTCGGCCATCGGAGGATTGACTTTCTGGAGGGCCCTGCCGCGAATCGGGATGCGTCGGAGCGTCTTCGCGGCTACCGCCAGGCCAGGTCGGAGCAGGGCCTTGAAACCTCCGGCGTGGAAATCCCCGGTGACTTCCGCGAGGAGTCCGGCTACGAGGCGTGCAGGCGGATTCTGGCGGCCAGGCGGCGGCCTTCCGCCGTCTTTGCCGCGAACGACTCGATGGCCCTCGGTCTTCTCTGCGCGTTTCAGGAGAAGGGGATCCGCGTCCCGCAGGATGTCGCGATCGCGGGGTTCGACGACATCCCGATCGCCCGATACGTGACTCCGCCGCTGACCTCGGTCCGCGTCCCGATCGCGGAGCTTGGCGCCCGCGCGGCGGAGCTCCTCATTGCGGGGCTCGAGTCGGGCCCGGCGCCGGGGCGACGCCGGGAGACGCTGCCAACACATCTGGTCGTGCGGTCTTCCTGCGGCGAATTGGACGGAGCGCGACCACGGAGCGCCTCGGGGACTGGATATGGCTGAGGAATTCGAATCTTGCAGATCGAAAGTGCGTCGTCGAACCGATTCAAATTTCATTTTTTTGACGAAGGAGAATTCATGAGTTTGCGAACGGGTCGGGCCACTCTGGCGATAGGGCTTCTGTTTCTGGGAATCGGGGCGGGTGCGGCAAAGGCACAGACGACCACGGGGACCCTGCGCGGCAACATCACGGACGAAACGGGCGGCGTTTTGCCCGGGGCGACTCTTGAAGCGAAGAACGACGACACGGGATTCACACGCAATGCGACGACGGCGGGAAACGGTTTCTTCAACATTTCCGTGCAGCCGGGGCCGTACACCGTGACGGCGACGTTGCCGAGCTTCCGTACCGAGACCCGCAAGGTCCGC
>JBBQDF010000480.1:0-2650 GCA_038319475.1 Thermoanaerobaculia bacterium | reverse complement strand
CAGGAGGCGATCGACTCGTCGAAGAAGTTCAAGAACAGCCACCTCGCGCGCGTCGTCTCTGCGGGACTCTACGAGTTCCACAACGACCTGTCTTCAGGCGCGGCGAACATTCAGGGCCACGACCCGATCGAAGCGGCCGAGCGGGCCATCGAGCGGGAAACCCTCGTCACGACCGCCGACATGAAGAAGGGCCTCTCGGGCCTCGCGACGATCGGCACGACCGCGCCCTTCATCGGCCTCTTCGGCACGGTCATCGGGATCATCAACGCCTTCCGCGGAATGGCGCTGACGGGCTCCGGGGGTATCGCCGCGGTTTCGACGGGAATCGCGGAAGCGCTGGTCACGACGGCCCTGGGACTCTTCGTCGCGATCCCGGCGGTCTGGCTGTTCAACATCTTCATGAACAAGATCGAGCGATTTCAGGTCGAAATGTCCAACTCCGCTTCGGAGCTTCTCGACTACTTCATCAAGCGCCGGGGAGCGCAGGCTCAACGCACGGCATAGACACAATTTCCGCGGAGGTATCCGATGGGCGTGGGAGGCGGCGGCAGCCGCAACAAAATTCAAAGCGACATCAACGTCACACCGCTGGTGGACGTCTGTCTCGTGCTTTTGATCATCTTCATGGTCGTCACGCCGCTTCTTCAGAACGGAATCAGCGTGCAACTGCCGGAGACCCAGAATCCGGACAAGAAGCCGGAAGGTGAGAAGCAGAAGGTGGTCACGGTCAACTTCGCGACACCCCCGGCGTACTACCTGTCCGATAAAAACCCGATGGGGAAAGTCGAGTTCCAGAAGGCGCTCGAAGAGATGTACCTGCGGGCTCCGCAGACGGACCTCGTGATCAAGGCCGACCAACGGCTGAAGTACGGCGAAGTCAAGGAAGTGATGCGGATCACGAAGGACGCCGGGTTCCAGAACGTCGGCCTGATCACGCAGAAGAAGCCCCAGGGCATGGCGCAGTCCGGCGCGGCGGCCTCGAAATTGCTTCTACAGAAACCGAAGGAGACCCCTCAAATGTCAATGGCAGCGGGAGGCTCGAACGACTACAAGAGCGACATCAACATCACCCCGCTCGTGGACGTCGTTCTCGTCCTCCTCATCATCTTCATGGTCATCACCCCCCTTCTTCAAATGGGGTACGACGTGAAGGTGCCCCCGAAGGCGCCGCCGACCAATATCGCGGACATCCCTCCGGACCAGCTGGTCGTCTCGCTGATGCCGAACAACAAGATCTTCCTCAACAAGCAGGAGCTCACCGCGCAGCAGCTCGCGACGCAGCTCGCGGACAACCTGAAGAACCGGCGCGACAAGACGGTGTTCTTCTCCGCCGATGACACGGTGCCCTACGGCGATGTGGCGAAGTTGATGGACGTCGTCCGTAACGCCGGGGCGAACAACCTCGGGATCGTGCTGGAAACCGTCGCCGTCCAGTAACCCGCGCCGGCCGCCCGGCGTGCCCCATGCCCATCGACGTTGCGAAAATTGCCGCGCGATTTGGGGAGGCCCCCGCGGCGAGGCCTCCTGCTGCGGCGAATCGGTCATGAGGAACCGCCCGGACGGCCGACCCATCTTCCCGTCCATAACGTGAAGGACTCCCGGTCCTCCTCTCGGAGAGCTGAACGCTCAACGTTGGACGCTCAACCCTCTTTCCCAACCAACGTCTGATATTCTTCGGCCCCTTTGCCCCCGGCAGGGGCCCCCGATTCGATACTTATAAGAGGGAGTCTGAATGCCGTACAGCAACGCTCTGCCCCTGATCCTGACGTTTTCCGTCGGGTCCCTGTTCGTCGCCTGGTATCTCGCGACCTGGGTTCTAAAGCGCGATACCGGAACCCCCGCGATGCGGGAGATCTCCAACGCCATCAAGGAGGGCGCCGAAGCGTTTCTGCGCCGCCAGAACACGACGATCGGACTGCTAGCGCTGGTGCTCGCGGTCGTGATCTTCGTCCTCTATGGCTTCGTCCGGACCCACCACTCCTTCGACCCGGTGCCGACCGCCTTGAATCTCGCGTTCTGGACCACGTTGTCCTTCGTCCTCGGAGCGGCGTGCTCCGTCTTCGCCGGATACGTCGGAATGTGGATCTCCATCCGCACGAACATCCGGACCGCTTCCGCCGCGCGCACCTCGTTGAACGACGCGCTGCGGACTGCCCTGCGCGGGGGCGCCGTGTCGGGACTCCTGGTCGTCTCGATGTCGCTGCTGGGCGTCGGCGGCCTCTACTTTCTGGTCAGCCGGCTGACCGCCGTGCCTCCGGCGCAGATCCCTCTGCTCATTGTCGGTTACGGCTTCGGCGCGTCCTTCGTGGCTCTCTTCGCGCAGCTCGGCGGCGGCATCTACACCAAGGCCGCGGACGTCGGCGCGGACCTCGTCGGAAAGGTGGAAGCGGGCATCCCCGAGGACGACCCTCGCAATCCCGCCGTCATCGCCGATCTCGTCGGAGACAACGTGGGTGACTGCGCCGGCCGCGGCGCGGACCTCTTCGAATCGACGGCCGCCGAGAACATCGGCGCCATGATTCTGGGCGCCACGCTGGCAACCGCGGCCCAGCGAACGGACATGCCCTTCGCCGCCGGGATCGTCGGCGTCATGCTCTTCCCGCTTGTCGCTCGCGCCTTCGGCCTGCTGGCGTCAATCGTAGGCATCTTC
>JBBQDF010000479.1:0-2661 GCA_038319475.1 Thermoanaerobaculia bacterium | reverse complement strand
CGTTACGCGAACCCGCCCGCCGCCGCGCGGACCCCGTGCGCAGATCCGGTTTAGGCATCCCGTTCCGCTCGAGGTCCGCCTCTCGCCCACCCTCTGCACGGAGCCCCAGGGGCCCTCCGCACGGAAAGAGGAAGCGGAGCTGCGCCGCCGGCAAGCTGGTGGCTAAGCTCGCCCCGGGAGGAGTCTCCCGACCAGAGGGAGGGAGGAGCCACTCGGGGCGGGAGCCGAAGCGAACGGAGGGACGAGGCCAGCGGTCGAGCCGACAGGCGAGCCGCTGGCCGGTGCCGTTACCGCGACGCGGCAACGGCACGTCCCGCAGTGTGCGGAGGCGACGGTGCCGCTGATACCTTCTTCCTCGCATGCTTCGCGTCAACTCCGAGATCGGCCGGCTGACCTCCGTCCTGGTGCACCTGCCGGGGGCGGAGATCGATCGGATGATCCCGGCCATGATGGAGGAGCTTCTTTTCGACGACATTCTGTACGGCGACCGCGCGCGCGAGGAGCACCGCCGGTTTCAGCAGGTCCTCGGATTCGTGGCGGAGGAAGTCCTCGACGCCCAGACGCTGCTCGCGCAGGTCCTCGCCGTGCCGGAGCATCGTGACGCGGTCCTCGCGGATCTCGGCGGGCTTCTCGGATGGGGGCCGGACATGGATTACCGCCTGCGGGACCTTCCACCGGCAGGCCTCGCCTCCGCGCTCGTGACCGGGTTCGAGAAGCCGGAGAAGGACGTGGCCGTCTCTTCCTCGGACCTGTACTGGCTCCCTCCCATTCCGAACTGGTTCTTCCAGCGCGACCCTCTGGTCGTGGTCGGCGACCGCGCCATCCGAGCCTCGATGGCGACGGCGGCGCGCCTGCGGGAACCGCTCCTCTCGGGATACGTGTTCCAGTATCACCCCCGGTTCGCGCGCCCGGACGGGATCTTCTGGTTCGAGGAGTTCTCCGCCGACTACGGCCGCCCGACTTCCTACGCTCGCATGCGGCCGACTCTCGAGGGCGGCGACGTCCTGGTCCTGCGGGAAGACGTGCTGGCGATCGGGTATTCCGAGCGCACGGAGAAGACCACGATCGAGCGGCTCACCGAGACGCTCAAGGCGAAGACGTCGCCGATCAAGCGCATCTTCGTCGTGGCGGTCCCGCCCGCGCGCTCGTACATGCACCTCGACACGGTCTTCACGATGATCTCGGAAAGTGAATGCCTGCTGTACGGGCCGATGATCTGCCCCGGGGGAGCCGAGGAGGCCGACGTGTACGAGTGCGATCTGACCACGCGCGAAGTGACGTGGAGGTCCGGGAAGGACCTGCTTTCGGCGTTGAAGACCTCGAAGATCGACTTGAAGCCCGTCCGGTGCGGCGGCGAGGACCCGATCGCCGAACGGCGCGAGCAGTGGACCGACGGAGCCAACGCGTTCGCGGTCGCGCCCGGCGTCATCCTCCTCTACGACAGGAACGTGAAGACCGTCGAGGAGCTCTCGCGCGCCGGGTACGCCGTCATTGACGAGGCGGATCTCCTTCTCGGCCGGTCGGAGCTCGAGCCCGGGAAGAAGGCGGTCATTCGTCTCGCCGCGCACGAGCTCTCCCGCGCCCGCGGCGGGCCGCGCTGCATGGCGATGCCGCTGGTGCGGGAGGACGTGTGACGCCGTCCCTGGCATGACCTCGCGCTTCTTCTCCTTCGTCCGCCCGCTCGCCGTCGTGGCGTTCGGCGGGAACGCTCTCCTCCCGCCGGAGGACCCGGGGACGACGGCCGGTCAGCTCGCCCGCGCGCGCGAAGCGGTCCGGAGGCTCCTTCCGGTCTTGGCTCGCGGATACGAGCTGATCGTCGTTCACGGGAACGGCCCGCAGGTCGGCAACCTGCTGATCCAGGCCGACTGCGCGTCCGATCGCATTCCGGCGCAATCTCTGGACGTGTGCGTCGGGCAGACGCAGGGATCGATCGGCTTCCTGCTGGAGCTCGCCTTCGCCAACGAGCTGCCCCGTGCCGGGTTCCGCAAGGAAGTCGCGACCCTCGTGACGTCCGTCGAGGTCGACGCGGCCGATGCGGCGTTTTTGAAGCCCTCCAAGCCGATCGGGCCGTTCTTCACGCGGGAGCGCGCGGCCGCGCACGAGGAGAACGACGGGTGGACGACGATCGAAGACGCGGGACGCGGGTGGCGAAAGGTGGTCGCCTCGCCGAAGCCGCGGTCGATCCGAGGCGTCGACGTCGCCGCCTCGCTCGTCAACCGCGGATACGTGGTGATCGCCGCCGGCGGAGGCGGGATCCCGGTCGTCACTTCGACGGAGGGGGAGGTGCGAGGCGTCGAGGCCGTCATCGACAAGGACTACTCGGCCTCGATGCTGGCCGCGAGCCTCTCCGCGGATCTCTTCATCATCCTGACGGGCGTCGACCGGGTCTCCAGGGACTTCGGGAAATCGAGCGAGGAGCCGCTGGCCGAACTGGATGTCGCGCTGGCGCGGCAGTTGCTCGCCGAGGGACAATTCCCGCCCGGCAGCATGGGCCCGAAGATCGACGCCGCGATCCGGTACATCGAAGCGGGCGGACGGGAAGTGCTCATCGCCCGGGCCGAGACGCTCTCAGACGCGCTGGACGGGAAGACGGGAACGCTGATCCGCGAAAAGAGGCGATGAGGCGATGAACGCGAAACGCGATTACATCAACGAGAACGA
>JBBQDF010000478.1:0-2667 GCA_038319475.1 Thermoanaerobaculia bacterium | reverse complement strand
CTCTTCACCGAGGAGAGTCCCGGGGCCGGCGCAAACTACTCGGCGTGCATCCGCGGAACGGACGGGTCACCGGTCGTGCGGCTGGGGGAGGGGACGGCGGTCGACATGACGCGGGACGGGAAATGGGCGCTCGCCGTCGTGCCGATGGTGCCTCAACAGCTGGTGTTCTACCCGACGGGCGCCGGAGCGCCGCGAAAGCTGGACCACGGAACCCTGGTCAGCTACGAGACGGCGCAACTCTTTCCCGACGGCCGGCGGGTCCTCGCGTGCGGGCACGAGGCGGGGCACGCGGTACGGTGTTACGTCCAGGACATCGATGGGGGCAAGCCGCGCGCGATCACGCCGGAGGGGACGACCGACGGGCTGGTCTCGCCCGACGGCCGCGAGGTTCTCGTCCGCGAGGGCGGCAAGGGGCTGCGGATCTTTGCGGCGGACGGAAGCCGTTCGCGGCCCGTTCCCGGGGCGACGGCGGAGGACGCCGTCGTTCGGTGGACCGCAGACGGCCGCGCGCTGCTGGCGTACCGCGTGTGGGACGTGCCGGTCCGGATCGAGCGCCTCGACCTCGCGACGGGCGCGCGCGAGCCGTTCCGAACGCTCGGCCCGGCCGACCTGACCGGCGTTCTCCAGATCGGCCCGATCGTGATCAGCGACGACGGCAAGTCTCACGCCTACACCTGCCGCCGGATGGCGTCGCACCTCTTCCTGGTGACCGGAGCGCCGTAGTCGCGTCAACCGGCGGCGAGCCGATCTTCCCCCCGGCCGATCAGCCGTACGGCGAGCGCAGCGGGGGCGTTCGCGATCCGTTCGGGAACCAGTGGTACATCGCGAAGTTCACGGGAGCTTCGTCTACCTGAGAGAAAAGGAGAAAGACTCATGCCGGAAAAAGTCAAAGCCATCCCCGACGCCTACCGCGGCGCGACACCTTACCTCTGCGTCCACGACGCCGCGGCGGCAATCGACTTCTACAAGAAGGCGTTCGGCGCGTCCGAGCGCATGCGCATGGGCGAGCCGTCCGGCAAGATCGGGCACGCCGAGCTCCAGATCGGCGAGGCCGTCATCATGCTCTCCGACGAGTTCCCGGAGATGGGCGCCCGAAGCCCGCGTTCGATCGGCGGCACGCCGACGGCCGTGCTTCTCTACTTCGAGGACGTGGACGCGGTCGCGAAGCGGGCCGTCGAAGCCGGCGGGAAGCTGACGCGAAAGGTCGAGAACCAGTTCTACGGGGACCGTTCCGGAAAGCTCGAGGACCCCTTCGGGCACTCCTGGTGGATCGCCACGCACGTCGAGGACGTCTCTCCGGAGGAGATGGAGAAGCGCGCCGCGGCGCTTCCCGGAGCGAGCTGAGGAGCGTTCAGGCCGGGAGCTCGACGGATCCGGCGCGTTCGGGAGTGGCGACGTCGCACGTGGCGTGGAGGTTGACCATCTCCACGTACAGCGTCATCCGCTCGAGAAACGTGGCGATCACCGCCGGCCCGTCGCTCGCGCGGCAGGTGAAGGAGATCAGGCCCTTGTCCGGTTCCAGGCGAAAGCGCTGGAACGACTCGGAATCCTTCGCGACCTCGTGGAAGGATTCGAGCCAGCGCTCGTCCACGGTGCCGTTCAGGCTGACGACGTACCGTTGGAACAGGGGGCCCAGGAGTTCCTCGCGCATCGCTGCGCGATCGACCATCACGTTGTACATCTCTTCCCGCCCTCCGGCGCCAGGCGCCCGCCATCAGGAAGAGCAAGGCCGGAGCCACAGTCTAAGAGACTGAGGGGGCGTAGCTGGGGGGCCCGACCGGTCTCGCGGGTGACGATAAACGTCGGTGCCCCGCGCGTCGGACTGTCACCTTTCCGCCGCAGGAGTCGCGGCCCGGATCGAGCTCCGCTGGTTACCTTTGAATGATGATCCAGCCGTCCTTCTCGTCCTTGTTCTGGCCCTCGGGTCCTTCGAGGATCTGCCAGTACTTGTAGGGTCCCTCGGGAGTAGCGGCCCGGATCTCGCCCGACGAGCACGTCCGCCCCGAGCAGGCCACCTGGTAGCGGTTGCCGACATGCGACATCCCCTCGAAGATCTCCTGCTCGAACTCGATCTTCAGGTGGCGGGTCTTCTCCCGGGAGGCCCAGAAGGCGATGTCGCCTTTCTCCTTCGAAAGGGCGACCTTCGCGTAGTTGAGAGTGGCGGCCGAAGGGCCGACGACGATCGCGCGGATTCCCTTGGGAGTGCAGCCGGACGATGCTCCGAGCGTGAGGACGGCGGTCAGAGTGGCGAGCACGATCCGGAGTCGCGAAATTCCGAGGGTCATGGCGTCCTCCTTGTGGCTGACCGATGGCGCATTGGACCGCTACCTCTGAATGATGATCCGCCCATGGAACACCTGGCCGGCCTAGAACGTGAGCTTGTACGTCGCCTTGGAGCCCGCCAGGGCTCCCGGAGAGATGGGCCCGGAGTCACAGGAGTTGCTCGTGTAATTGCCGCACTGCAGGGTGTACGGATAAGGAGCCGTGGTCGGATCGATGCTGACCCACTCCACCTTGATCGGCGCTCCGTTTTGAGATGTCCAGCGGACGATATGACCCGGTGCTGGCGTCTTGCAGACGTAATAGTCCCCGAGATCCTTCGACGGGCTGTTCGGATCGACGCTGATCAGTGCATTCGAACAGACGGGCGCGAAAACGAGCTTCCCG
>JBBQDF010000477.1:0-2683 GCA_038319475.1 Thermoanaerobaculia bacterium | reverse complement strand
TCCAGTAGGCGTAGAGAAATGGCGGGGGCGGCACGGCCGACCGGATTTCCGCGAGTTCGCTCTCCACCCGGACGGCGAGCGCATCGCCCTCCGCGGCCGCCCCGATGCGATTGGCCCAGAGGCGAATTTCGTCCGGGACCTCCTCGACCGTCCTCGGGAAGCTCACCACCACCTCGATCCCGGCGGCGCGAAGGGCCTCGACGTCTTCGCGCCGGTTCTCCTCCTGGTTGGCGAAAACGAGGTCGGGCTTTAAATCCAGTATCCGTCCCACGTCCGGGTTCTTCGTCCCGCCGATGCGCGGCAGGCCCCACAGAAGTCCCTCGGGGCGGACGCAGAACCGCGTCGCCGCGACGAGCCGCCTCAAGCCCCCGAGCGCCACGAGCGTCTCGGTGATCGAAGGACAGAGCGAGACGATCCGGCGCGGCGCGGGCATGCGCGGAGTGTATAGAGGAAGGTTGATCGCACCTCCCTTACACTTCCCCCCGTTGGATCTGCCCGCACGAGACCTTGCCGCGCTCTTCCGGTCGAAGAACCCGCTCGTGCTTTGCGAAACGGTCGAGGAGAAGCGGTTCGAGGCCCTGGTCCGGGGAGTGGCCGCCGAGCTCTCTCTGCCGGTCTCGACGTGGAGCGCTGCAAGCGGCCTTTCCCCGTGCCATCCGGTCGACCAGCCGAAGACGTGCGAGCTCTCCGTCGCGTTGAAGCAGATCCGGACGGCCACCGGCGACGGCGTCTGGATCCTCAAGGACCCGCAGGCGCATCTGGACAACCCGACCACGCTGCGCACGCTGCGCGAGACGGCCCAGGAATTCGCCGGGTCCGCGCGCACTCTCGTGCTGGTCGGTCCGGTTCTCCCGGCTCGCGCGGAGCTCGACGAGCTGGGCATCCGTTTCGACTTCGCGCTTCCGGGTCCCGACGATCTGCGCGAGCTCGTCGCGGAGACCATCCGCCGCCACGGAAAGCAGGTCCGGGTGGTCCTGACCCCGGCCGACGTCGAGGGACTGGTCACCGACCTTCAGGGACTCACGCTCTTCGAGGCCGAACGGGCGCTCGCGCGCGCGATCGTCGACGACAACGCCCTGACGGCGGCCGACCGCCCCCGGATTCGGGAGAGCAAGAAGACGCTGGTCGAGACCGGCGGCCTGCTCCAGTTCTTTCCCTCCCCCCAGGGACTGGAATCCGTCGGCGGCCTCGCGCGCTTGAAGAAGTGGATCGCCTCGCGAAAAGTCGGATTCCTGCCGGCGCCCGGCGCGAAGCCGCTCGACCCCCCGCGCGGGCTTCTCATTCTGGGCGTGCAGGGGTGCGGCAAGAGCCTCGCCGCCAAGGCCGTCGCGGCGTCGTGGGGACTGCCCCTGCTGTCTCTCGACGCGGGCAGGCTCTTAGCGCCCTACATCGGGGAATCCGAAAGAAACCTCCGCGACGCCTTGAAGCGAGTCGAGCGCATGGCGCCGTGCGTGCTCTGGATCGACGAGATCGAGAAGGCGTTCGCATCGTCGCGTTCTTCCGAGTCCGACGGCGGCGTCTCCAAGCGGCTGGTCGCGGCGCTCCTGACCTGGATGCAGGAGAGAACGGCGCGCGTCTTCATGATCGCCACCGCAAACTCCGTCGAAGAGCTGCCTCCCGAGATGATGCGCAAGGGGCGCTTCGACGAGGTGTTCTTCGTCGACCTCCCCGGCCCCCCGGCGCGCGCCGAGATCTTCACTCTCCATCTCGCCTCCCGGGGCGAAGAACCGAAGAAGTTCGACGTCAGGCGCCTCGCGGCGGAGTCGGACGGCTTCTCGGGTGCGGAGATCGAGCAGGTGATCGTCTCGGCCCTCTACGATGCCCGCGGCACGGGCTCGCCGCTCGACACGACGAACGTCCTGGTCGCCCTGCGCTCCACGCGTCCGCTCTCAGTCGTGCGTGCCGAGCAGATCACCGCGCTGCGCGAGTGGGCATCGGATCGGTGTGTGCCCGCGGAGGGAAGTTGAGGGGGTGGGGTCGGGTCGAGCGTTCAGCGTTGAGCGTTTTAAACCGGAGCTCCCCGCGACAATGAACAGCGGTGCACTCTTCCCGTCTATCTCAAGCGCTCAACGCTGAACCTTCTTCTCACCTCGCCACCGAGTAGGCCGTCTCGAGCGCGGCCGGATCCGCCTCCGCGCCGCCGAGGTAGCGGTGCAGCCAGTCCATCACCGACTCGCGCCTTGACCGTGGAGGTCTCGCGGTTCTTCACCTTTCGTTCGAGGCACGAAACGTCCTGGCAGTCGGGGAAGACGTCGGACGCGACGACGAACGAGCGGCCGTCGGGAGCCCATCGGAAGCCGTTCACCTCCGTCGGAAAAGACGTCGCTTTCTGCGGATCCCCGCCCGAGAGCTCCAGCAGCCAGATCTGCGACCCTCCCTCGCGATTCGAGAGAAACGCGATTCTTTTGCCGTCCGGCGAAAACGCCGGGTCCGAGTCTCGCTTGTCTCCGCCGGTCAGCCGCCGCGAGGAGCCGTCTGCGGCCGCTACAAGCCAGATCGCGGAGGACGACCGGTTCGCGGCCACGTCCGGCGTCGCGACGCCGTAGGCGATCCACTGTCCGTCGGGCGAAACGGCAAAGCCTCCGACGCGCTGGACACGGGCGAAGTCGTCGAAGTCTGTCGCCGCACAGCCCCGGACGCGGGCGGTTTGTTATCATCCCGACTCCCCGGGAAACGCGCGGGA
>JBBQDF010000476.1:0-2693 GCA_038319475.1 Thermoanaerobaculia bacterium | reverse complement strand
ATGAAGAGGTCCGAACTCCAGAAGGCCTGAGCGGGTTTGAATGAGAATCTTTTTTCGAGAGTAGAGTTCGCGAGCCTCCACATGCCTTCCACCGCGGCCCTCACACGATCCCGGTCGGCAAGCAGGTTCCGTAAAGGGTTGAAAGAAGTCGAATGACGAGTTGTGCCAATCTCGTCGCAACTCTTCCAAGCACTCACACGCGAAAATGAAATCTTCTTTCTCGGACCCCGCTCGCGAGGACCGCTGCTGAAAAGTACAGCCTTCTTTTCCAACATCCATGCTGACGCCTGGCGAGCTCTCGCCAATCCGGGGCGCCGACGAGCCTCGCGTGACGCCGCCGCTCGGCGAAACATCCCCGGCGAGCTCTGCAACAACGTTTTCTTCCGACGCCCCCGCGCACGGGCATCCGCATCCGCTGGTGGCGCTCGACGACCGGGTGCGCGTCCCGGCGATGTTCATCATGGCGCTCATCGCGGTGGCGCACTTCCACGAAAGGCCCCACGGCCCCGCTCTCTGGATCGCGATCGCCTTCACGGAGCTCGCCTGGCCCCACCTCGCTTACCTGCTCGCGAGCAAGGCCCGGGACAGCAAGCGGGCCGAGCTCGCGAAATTTGCTTTTCGATTCTCTTCTGGTCGGGATCGCGGCGCCCGGTGCTGCCGGATCTCCGTACCGGGGGCCTGCCCCTCACCCCGGCCCTCTCACTCCCGCCGGGAGAGGGGGGGGAACCGACGTTAGAATCTCCGTCTCTTGGTTCCGAACTTCTCTTACGGCGACCTGAAGATCTTTTCGGGCCGGGCGCACCCCGCGCTGGCGCGGGAGATCTGCGCGTATCTCGAGATCCCGCTCGGGCAGTTGACGCTCTACAACTTTTCCGACGGCGAGAACTACTGCCAGATCGACGAGAACGTTCGCGGCGCGGACGTGTTCATCGTCCAGCCGACGAGCTCTCCGGTCAACGACCACGTGATGGAGCTGCTCATCCTGCTCGACGCCTTCCGCCGTTCTTCCGCGTCGCGGATCACGGCGGTCATGCCGTACTTCGGTTACTCGCGGCAGGACAAGAAAGACAAGCCCCGGGTCCCGATCGCGGCCAAGCTCATGGCGGACCTTCTGACCGCGTCGGGAGCGGACCGCATCCTCACGATGGACCTACACGCGGCGCAGATCCAGGGCTTCTTCGACATCCCCGTCGACCACCTGTTCGCGGCGCCGGTCCTGCTCGACGCGATCCGGAAGATGGAGCTCGAGGACCTCGTGATCGTCTCGCCGGACGTGGGAGGCGTCGCCCGCGCCCGCGCCATCGGCAAGCGGCTCGGCGCCTCCCTCGCCATCATCGACAAGCGCCGGACCGGAAAAAACGAGACGGAGGTCTTGAACGTCGTCGGCGATGTCGAGGGCAAGGACGTCCTGATTCTCGACGACATCATTGATACAGCCGGGACCATGGTCCAGGCGGAGGCCGCTCTCCGGCGGCAGGGCGCGAAGCGCACCTACGCGGCCGCTGTCCACCCGGTCCTGTCCGGACCGGCGATCGAGCGAATCGAGAGCTCGGAGCTCCAGTCCCTTCTGGTGACCAACACGGTCTCCGTCGAGGCAGCGCTCGCCCGATGCGCCCGGATCCACCCCCTGTCGATCGCGCCGATCCTCGGGGAAGCGATCCAGCGCATCCATGACGGGACGTCCGTATCCTCACTCTTCGTGTAGGATCTCGCGCTTTCGCCTTTCGCCACTTTTCGTATAGGATCCAACGTTTGCGCGGAGTGTCGCGCGGGGAACGCCATGAAAACCATCGAACTCGACGTCGAACGCCGCTCCGAGAGGGGCAAGAACGAGGCCCGGCGCACGCGCGCCGCCGGCCGCATCCCGGCGATCGTGTACGGCGCCGGCAAGTCGAACGTGCCGATCTCGATCGACCGCAAGTCTCTGTCGGACGCGTTTAGAAACGGCGCCGGCGAAAACGCGATTTTCCTTCTGAAGCTGGCGGGCTCCGACCAGAGCCGGCACGCGATGATCAAGGAGCTCCAGAAGGACCCGCTCTCCCGCAAGGCGCTGCACATCGACTTCGTGCGCGTGATGATGGACGCGAAGATCCGCGTCCGCGTCTCGATCGAGGTCGTGGGGATAGCCCGCGGCGTCAAGACCGACGGCGGGATCCTCGACATGGTCACGCGCGAGGTCGAGGTCGAGTCCCTCCCGGGCAACATTCCCGCCCACCTTCCCATCGACGTGTCCGACCTCGGGATCGGCGACGCGATTCGGATCAAGGACCTGAACCTGACCGCGCTCGAAGGCGTCGAGATCGTCGACGACCCGGAGAAGGTGCTCGTCCACGTCGCGCAGCCGACTCTGGAAGCGGAGCCGGTCGCGGCCGTCGAGGGCGCCGAGACGACGGAGCCCGAAGTTTTGAAGAAGGGCAAGGTCGTGACGGACGAAGAGGCCGCCGCGGGCGACGACAAGGACAAGAAGCCCGAGAAGAAGGCGGAAAAGAAGGAGAAGTAGCGCCTGCGCGCGATCGTCGGCCTCGGGAACCCCGGGGATCGATACGACGACACGCGGCACAACGCGGGATTCCGCGTCGTGGAGGCGCTCGCCGCCGCGGAAAGCATCCGGATCCGGTCTCGGGAGTGTCGGTCTCGCGTCGGTCGGGGAGACATCGAGGGCACGCCCGTTTTACTGGCGCTTCCCCAGACGT